>DATDXH010000001.1:0-2732 GCA_035289405.1 archaeon
ACGTAGTTCTTGTCGCGCTCCGTGCGTATTATGCCGTTCTTGTGCAGGAAATGCAGGTGATAATCGAGCGAGCCTGTCGCAAGGTTCGTGCGCCTCTGTATTTCCCTGAAGTGCAGGCCGGGAGATCCAACAATGCAATCGTATATACGCCTGCGCACTTCTAGGTCAAGATGACCGTTCATACTAAGGATACCACCTATATTTGGATATTGAAGAGCAGGATAAATTATTATTCGTGGTACGAGATGAAATTATAAATTTCATCTGTACAGGAAGAATTTCATTCTTCCTTGTATCCTTGTATCCCCAACCGCCGTTGACTAATATTTTTATCACCCTAAATATGCCACCATTCCATAGCGGTGGTTGTCGATAATTCAACCTCACTTTTTAAAAATCGCATAGAATAATGAAAGTAAAATCAGAAGTTCCAGTGTCTGTATTGATATCCCTATGTAAGAGTAGTTTCCTATAACGAAATTGTCTACAATTTTCAGTACTGATTTCAGCATGAACAGGAAGAACGCAAGTGCGACGAAGAAAAGCCTGTTGCTTTGTTTCTTGTTGTATGCCGAGTAAGATATAACGGCCAGTGCCAGTGACACGGCAAAAACCACGAACAGCGTCAGGTCATAGAAGGTGAATTGCGTGTCACGGCCGCCGCTGTTGAGGCTGAAGCTGCCGTTGGTGACGGACTCGACGCCCAGAAGGTATACGGCAGCAAGGACTATCAGGGCGATGTAAAGTACCATAATCTGCTTCATTGTACCACTAATATACTTTCTGATGTAAGACTTATAAAAGCAACCAGTCGGTTTTCTATTTAAGATTTTCGTTCAAGATTTTAGGATGTCAAGACTATTTTATAGATACGGCGAACGAATAACCAATCGTCCTTCTGTAGTTGAAATACTTTGCGAATGGGAATCATACGCACCCGATAATAATCAGTTCGATACAAGAATAGGAAACGCCGGAGAGTATATAACGGCCGCCTACGTGCTGGGAGATCCTGCGGTTGTGCTTGAAACAATTGCACTTGATATATCACGCGCAGAAGAAATGCCGCCAACATTCGAAGAATTAACAGGAAACGGAACATGGAAAACGCATAAACCAGGCGGTAAGACAGTGGTTTTAGTAGATCTTACAACGGCACCACCACTTAGGGGCAATGAATATGCAAACCGGGTGCGCCATCATGCTATTGAACGGTGTTGGAACTTGTATGAGCATATAATGACGTTCAGTCCCGTCAGTGCCAAAAACTTTCATATGAATGCCGGAGCTTACGTGGCAAGGGAGCTGCCAAATTCCAGGCCACTGCATAGCACAAGAAGAGATGGATTAGTTATGCAATACAAATGATTTTTCCTTGCTGATATTTTTAATTTCAAAATTTGCACTACTTTTCATGTGTTGTACCAAAATCGGTATTAAAAGTCCCGGCAATTCTAAGACATGAAATGCATCGTATGCGGTGCAAATGCAGCGTTGCGACTGGCAAACGGCGTCGGTGTCGCGCTATGCAGAAATCATTTGCGATAATTTTCTTGCTTAAGCTTCTTCGTTCGGAAAGCAAAGCTTTCTGGCGACTCAAGTTAAGCTTCGCTTAACTTCGAGTTTTTAAAGAAGCTTAGCCGGAGGATCGAGAATTTCGTTTCTTATGAACGACGCCACTCGATGCTTTCCCCAAAAGCCCTCCGGCTACTTTTTCTTTCTATTGAGAAACCAAACGCTTGAACGACACTAGACGTTCTCCGTCTTCTGCGAATTTGACGAAGCCCTCTACGGTTTTTGGGTGGAAAAGTAACGCGTAAACCTCTTCTGGCGAGCCGTTTTCATAAATTTCTAGCCATCTTTCTACATCCTGGCCCGTTATATCGTTAAATGTCAGCGCAGATTGTTCATGCCAATGAAAATCGCTGCCTGCAGTTTCCATAAAAGTATCCGACGAACTTGTTAGTATATCCGCCCCTTCTCTATAGGCCTCCTGCGTCTGTTCTTTATTTCTTATGCTTGCAGCAAGTGTTCTGGCCGTGTGCGGGGTCTTTAGGAGTCTCATCGCATAAATCCCCCTTGCCATCATGTTTACGCCACTAACATTACCATAGCCGTCATCAAAAGGCTTTGTACCGTCTGCAGGAAAGTAATCAGTTTTTTTAAAATCTGTTTCAGATCTAAGTCCCATATAAGCCCTTATCAAATCATCAGTTCTCCCCAAGAACGGGCTTACCAGGCCAGCACCAAGATGAGCCGACAATACAAAATGCTCGGGTCTTTGTACGGTTGTAACATTAACAAGTATGCCCTGTTGTGCAAGCGCCCTTACGGTTTCAAGACCCTCCCTTGCAAGGCGCTTTTCATCCGGCGTAGCCGTTAAAATACCCACTTTAATTCCCAGGCCGCCGTACTGTTCAAAGGATTTTATCAGTTTGTCAGTCACACGTAGCATTTCATCCCTGGTTTTTCCGATGACCTGATAACTTTTGTGGCATTTCGGGCCTACAATATCATAGATTTTTGCGACATGATCGGCATAGTCGCCATTGATTCCTATGGCTCTGAGGGCGAGAGAAGGGTTTATGGTAACGCCAGCAAGTCTGCCCGTGGCGTGTGCCTGCTGCACTTCATTCAAAACTGCAGAATCAAGATAAAGTTGCGGTCCACGCTGCATGAAGATAATACAACACTAATTTATAAAAAACCAGTTTCATACGCTTAAAAAGATT
>DATDXH010000002.1:0-2944 GCA_035289405.1 archaeon
GCAGCACAAGATAGCAAAATCAGGCGAGTTTGTAGATTTGAACAAAAATTCATTTTAAAGCTTTACAAAGAAGTGATTTTATGAAATATCTTCTTTTGCTTCTTGCGTTGGTTTTTATTGCTGGTTGTGTAGGTAGTCAAATGTCCTCCCAAATCGAAGCGGGCGATCAGATAGCCGTCGAATACACAGGCAAGCTACAGGACGGCACGGTATTTGACAGCTCCGCGGGACGTGCGCCCCTGGAATTTACCGCAGGCGCTGGCCAGATGATAAAGGGCTTCGACACAGCAGTCATCGGCATGAAGCAGGGGGAGAAAAAGACAGTCACACTGCCACCCGAAGAAGCATACGGCATGCCTGATACAGCTAATGTATTTGTATTACCACTATCCAACATCCCGAACGGCACCAAGGTAGGTGATGCATTATACGCAACAAACGGCCAGTCGGTCGTCTTAATTGCAGTTACGAACGAGACCGCGACAATAGACGCAAATCATTTTCTCGCGGGCAAAACCCTGATTTTCGACATAGAAGTCGTCAAGATTACGAAGAAATAAATATTATAGCAGATTGTAATGATAATGGAACTTTTATATGCAATCTGCTATATGGAAAGAACATTATGAAATGTTCCAATATCAATGTTCTTTACTATTAGTTGTGAAGAACCACTGGTCAATAGACCAGTGGCATCTTGAAGTTTATGAGCCACGTTATTATAGTGGTTCTTATGCTCAAACAGCGAAGCTGTTTGGCATGTCAAAGAACTTTGTTCTTTGCACACACGCCACAAACCATCAGTCAATAGACTGATGGTATTGTTACGTATAAAGAGGTTTTACTTCTTAGGCTTATTTCTCTTGTAGCTGTCGAATATCTCCTCGAACGATCTGCAAAAATAATCACGCGCATATTTTATCGCGCTCCTGCCGTCCGCCGTCAGTGAGTAGACTATTATTTTCCCTTTTTTCTCGCCCTTTATCAGTCCCTTTTCCTTCAGATCCTTCAGTGCCGGGTATATGGTACCTGCCTTCGGTTTGTCGCCACGGCGCTTGCCTATTTCCTCTGCAAGCTGATCGCCGTGCATTGGTTTGTTTGACAGAAGCCATAATATGTGAAAAGATAACAGCCCGCGCATGTCGCATCTTTGTGGTCCCATGATCATATAGGACACCCTATGTATTTAAATATCTACCGCCAATATATAGGACATCCAATACACATTTTTAGAAAAAGCTGTACCAAAAGAACGTTTCTTGATTAAACTTCTTTTCAAAAGAAGTTTAGGAGGGATAGATATGCAATGTGAAACAAGCTGTGAATGTGATTCAGGCGACTATTATGACTTCCTTGAAAAGAAGCTCATGGCAATGACGTTCTGGGCGCACAAGCAGGTGCTTTTCGACAAAATAAAGGAGAAAATAGCAAAAGAAGAAGGCGAAAAACTCGACAGGATAGCTGAACTGCTTGTAAGCGAATGGAAAAGCAACGCGGTAGCAGAAAAACAGCAGGAAGATTTCAGCGAAAAACTGAGAGAACTTTTTGAATAACCTCGAATAGGGCTGTTTTTGGGTTTTTTATTTTTAGTTATGATTATAGAGACAGAAAAATCCTTTTCGATTGGTGATGTTTATGAATATAGAACACGGCTCTGATGTGGCAAAAAAGTTCGTGACCAACGTAGGCCTGATTACAAGCACGGGTCAGCACGGCGACAACATAATGGCCGCCGAATGGATGTATCATGTTTCCTACGAGCCTGGACTGGTTGTTATCAGCTTAAGGCCGAGCCGTGCTACTTACGACAATATAGTCAGGACAAAAGAGTTTGGCGTCAGCATATGCGCTTCCGATCAGAACGTATTGTCGAGCATAGCCGGAGGCAGCAGCGGCAGACATGTTGATAAAATAAAATTCCTGAAAGAAATGGGGTTCAAATTTTACAAAGGCAAGAAGATAGGCGTGCTGATGGTAGAAGACGCGGCCGCGAATATCGAGTGCAAGCTAGTGAAGGAAATAACTCTAGGCGATCATGTCATACTGGTCGGAGAAGCCGTAGAAGCCTCGGCCAGTGAAAAGCAGCCAATAATATATTCTGCAGGCAAGTACTGGAAATTCGGCGAGCATGTACAGAAACCTAGCCAAAATATCCTAAATGATATTGATAATCTTGTAGAAAAAAACAAGAAATGAGACTTTTCTGAATTAGTTTTCTTTCATAGGTTTACTATAGTAGATGACATTAGTTTTTATACAAAATAATGTCATCTGCATATAGCAGTGACATCATAATATGTCCAAATAATTGTGTCACATGCTATATATATACGGTCCTGCCCATTATAATTATTATGAAGTTCAAAGGTATATCGAAATTGGTATGGATAGTAGTGATAATAATCATACTAGCCGCCGTATACATGTACACTGGCGGAGTGTAAATTTCTTTTCTTTCTGTTGGCTAGATTTGTTTAGTATTTACTGTGTCAATGCAGGTTTCTGGGTTTAGAGCTTTGCACTTAAAGTGAACTTTCACCCCCGACTTTAGGTTCAGCTTCTTTACTTTGGGTGCAGAATTAGGACTTTAGATGCAACTACGACTTAAGGTGCAAAGCCCTTCGCTTGGTTAACTATAAATACAGGGTAAAAATATAATAGGAGATAGTGATTAAATGAAAGGTATCGAAGCCATAATAGCAGTAATTCTTTTGCTTCTCATCACAATCGCAGTAGTCGGATTTGCATTCATATTTTTCAGCAGGATAACATCATCGGCCGGAGCTGCCGCAGAAAATCAGACTGCTGCGCAGACCGCACAATTTTCCAAAAGAGTATCTGTAGATAATTTTAACGCGACGCTTGTTGCTATCAGAAACTCCGGAAGTGCAGCTGTAGGTCCAAGTGAGATACAAATCTATGTGAATGGCGCTCCAAGAACCTG
>DATDXH010000003.1:0-8336 GCA_035289405.1 archaeon
ATATGGTGATAGATTGATAGAGATTATAATTCTTGCTGTATTTCTGACAGCCATAGCCGGGCTGTGGGATCTCAGGACCACAGAGGTACCAGACCACCTGCTCTATGCTATGATTGCGATAGGCGTGTTCTACTGGATAGCTAATTGGCTTATTGTAGGCGATATAATCTCATTATACGTTTCCCTGGCAGTCGGAACGCTTCTGCTGGTCATGGGTTTGGTAATGTACAAGAAAGGCCAGTGGGGCGGGGCGGACGCGTGGGTGCTCGCGGCAATCGGCTACATGATACCGTTCTACAACGGCGAGCTGTTTATTATTCCGTACCTGCTGAATTTCGTCATAGTCAGCATAATATATACGGTAATTTACGCAGTCGTTATGGGCCTGCGGAACATCTCTGTTTTTGGCCTCGTAAAGAAAGACCTGAAACATAACTGGAAGATCGTCGTCAGCGTGCCTATCACAATGATTGTACTATCCATCGCGACCTTGCTTGAAGCGTCATATCTTTTCCCGATGGTTTTCGGCTTGTTCCTGCTTTTCACTTTTTTGGTGTTTTTCTGGCGGTACGCGGTAGTGCTCGAGAAGAACGTATTCAAGAAGAAAATACCGGCAAGCAAGCTGCGTATAGGCGACGTGCTGGACAAGGGCAACTGGGTGGGCCTCACGGCAAGGCAGATAAAACATCTGAGAGGCAGAAAACGCTACGTGGTAATAAAAGACGGCATGCGCTTCGTGCCAGTTTTTGCCATCGCACTCGTATTGACGCTGCTGGCGGGCAACGTGTTTTTCATGATTTTCTAATTATATAATCTAGACATCTATTTTTACGGCACGAATCATATCTATTGCATCACGTTCCAGTGATTGCCAAGTATCAAAATGTCTTCCGTTGTTATCTTCGTATTCTGCACCGTTCAAATATACGCAAGCCACAGAATTTCCTACAGGAACGACAGTGAAAAATCCCTTAAGATTAACGCTATGATGTGCTGATACATAACTGTCCCATAAATTCGGATTCGGCACAAAAAATTCTTCATCAACAGGTTTGTCAGAGACAAGTCGTCTGTTACGTACTACTCCATATGCACCTTCGTATCCTTTTCCGTGAAATCCCACGTCAGAATGACTGTCGATTTCTCCGTAGTATAGCCATGCATCATTTCCATCTACTTTCATTTTCCCTCTTTTTTCAAATGATGTAAGTCTTGCAACCGGATTGTCGTCGCCATAGGCCTTGAGCCATATCTCCTGATCTGCTTCTGCAAGGAGTTTTAAAAGTTCTATATCAGGTTCGCCGTCTCGTAAACCAAATTGATTTCCGTCAGTCCCTGTATGTGTA
The DNA here is from genome assembly GCA_035289405.1 of archaeon. Taxonomy (GTDB): domain Archaea; phylum Aenigmatarchaeota; class Aenigmatarchaeia; order GW2011-AR5; family GW2011-AR5; genus GW2011-AR5. Next base: position 1,347 of record DATDXH010000003.1, read on the forward strand.
TAAACTCCTAACCAAGCCTGGTACATTTTACTTGTGGGATCAAATCGGGAAGAACTCCCAATATCTGTTGGTGGCCCGCATGTCCAATAATTATTTCCCCTTATAGGAATACCCTCATTTTGCCACTTTTTTGACATATCAGAGCTTTCGTACCCACTAAAAAATTGTCCATACGATTGTATGGAAGGCTGTATGCCAACAAAGCGCTCGTTGTCATGAAAGCGCCTGTTGTACTGCCATATTTTAAAGGCTATTCCTATATCCTGTACAATTCCAGCTCCTTTTGACATACAAAATGCTTAACCAGATAGTGTAAACTTATCTGGACTTATATACTTCTTCTGACAAATATTCAGAGGTGATATCAATGCCTCTGAAATGTATTTTCTGCGGGTCCGGGGATGTGATCAGGCGTGGCAAACTAAGAGATCGTGTCGGCACAAAACAGCGCCACGGTTGTAAGAAATGTGGAAGACGTTTTGTGAAAGATGATGGTTTCAAGAAAATGCGCCACAAGCCGACAGTCATCGCTCGTGCGATCCATATGCACCAGGACGGCATGTCGTTCTTCACGGTGCAGAATCATCTCTGGCAGCACGACAACACGCGTGTCAGCAGACAGACGCTCTGGAAGTGGGAGAAGAAGTATTCGAATTTTTTAAAATCCGCTACTGCAAGAAGTAAGGCCAACAATCAAAGGACGCGTTCACGTCGATGAGAAATACATCCACGTCGGCAACGAGCATGGATATGATTTGAACGCAATCGATTCAAAAACGAAATACGTTTTAGCGCATTTCTACGTCGTAAATCGCACGTTTCCTGCATGCGTGAACTTCCTGCGACAGATAAAGATAACGTGTTACAGGCAAATACTTGATGTCTACGAAAAAGAAAAACACAAGCCCGTGAAAAAGCGCAAGCTCATCACGTTCGTGTCCGACGGATTTGAAAATTACAGGAACGCGTTCAACAAGCTTTTCTACCGAACTTGCAAATTGCATTTCGGCGTGCCAATCGCGTGCAGGAAATACGGACTCAAACACAACAACAATTCGATTGAAAGGTACAACGGAAAGATCGAAGATCGGACGAAGACGATGCGGGATTTCGGAAGCCACGAAGGCGCGGAAGGTTTTCTGAATCTGAGGACGGTTATCCAGAATTTCGTGAATCCGCATCAAGGGCTGAAAGGAAGAACGCCCGCTGAAATCGCTAACGTTGATCTGAAACTGGGAAGAAATAAATTACTGAACATGATCAGACATGTTGCTCAACAAGTCCCGAGAAGATGACAGTATCGCTTAACCAAAAGGCTCTTAAATGGTTTTTATTATCTCTTTGATTTGCCAGATTTTCTTATTGAAGAAACAAATTTCTTTAGAAGCTCTTCAGGGTTCTTGCTGTTCTCCGCTGCTGTGCCTATCTGAATCCAATCAGCGCCAGCAGAAACTATTTTGCCTGCCTGTTCAGGTGTCTTTATTCCGCCTGCAACAAGATAAGGGACATCTATAGACTTTTTCACAGCAGAAACCATTTCCAAAGGTACATGTTCGTAAGCTGCAGAACCGGCATCCGTAAAAATTATTCTATGCCCTGAAAACTCTCCAGCCATTGCAAGTGCAGATGCTATTTTAGGCTTTATTCTCGGCACGGCATTCGCATCGCCAACCCAGCCAACAGTACCGCCGGGCTCGACAACAATATAGCCTACAGGAAGGGGCTCTATTTTTAGTTGTTTAATAAGAGGTGCGGCAAGTGCTTGTGCCTGTGAGATGTAATAAGGGTTTCTTGAATTAAGTAGTGACATAAAATATATGGCATCAGCATAGGGTGTTATAGTTGCAATATTTCCAGGGAATAATACAACAGGAATGTCAATCTTTTCCTTTATGCCCTTAGTTACACTGTCAAGCAACTCACCCTGGGCATTTATTGAGCCTCCCACGGCGACAATATCTGTGCCAGCCTTGTACGCAGCAACGCCCGTGGCGATAGCCTTTTCCCTGCTAGAGTAATCGACTGGATCTACTATGACCGACAATATCCCGCCCGTTTCATCTATCCTTTTTAAAATATACTTTTCTGTTTTTCCGATGTTCATGCTCAGGATACCACCCAGATGACTGAGAAGCAGGTGGTTCCTGGCATCCCCAACCATCGTTAATTATACAACCATCATTTGACGATGGTTGTCGATAATTATCAAATCAAACCAGACTTTTTAAAGTAATTAACGGTTTCCTCTATTGCTCTTTTTGTATTGTATTTTGGTGTAAAACCAAGCACACTCTTTGCCCTCTTTGTCGATACTTTCCTGTCCCTTACAAGTCTGTTGATGTTTGATCGTGCGAGGATGAATTTTGGCCTTTTGCCCCGGATTTTTGATGTCGTTTCATGAAGTATAGAAGCCATTTTGGCCAGAGGAACTGGTATATGTTTTTTTGTCATTTCTATTCCAAGCGATTTGCATAGCATGTTGTAGAATTCCTTGTAAGTGGGCGAATCATTAGTTGCCACATGAAATACCTGCCCGTATGCCTTTTTGTTTCCTATAGATTTAACTATTATTGCAGCCACGTCGTCAACATATGCAACATGAAAACAATTGTTACCTTTTCCGATCATTGGGAACTTCTTTTTTGCAAGTTTTAGTATACCAAGCCAAACATCACTCGGTCCCATGATGACAGGAGCGCGTATTATTGTATAATTGAGGCCTGAATTTGTCACGACATCTTCTGCGTCTCTTTTAGATTTCTCGTAACGTGATTTTGGATTCCTTTGGGAATTTTCAGTTGCGAATCTCGTTTCTCCTATAGCAGCTGTCGAGCTCATGTGTATCAGCTGTTTTACGTTATATTTCTTGCAGAGCTCAACGACATTTTTTGTGCCGCCGACATTTATTTTGAAAAGGTCAGGCTCGTACTCGTCTAGAGTTGCCGCAAGGTGTACAACAACGTCTGCAGGAAAAGCTTTTTCCAAGTTACCAATACTCGTTATATCGCCGGAAACAAACTTCACGCCCCTAAATTTTTTGCCGGATTTTCTTGAGAATATAGTCACTTTATTCCGTAAAATTTTCTTTACCAAATATTTTCCAAGAAAGCCGGTACCGCCTGTTACAAGTATCTTCATGAGAATAAGTTGAACAGAAAAGGTTAAAACTATTCCACAACAATCGGCACGCGGTTGTACATGGATCTCATCATCACTGCTATTTCCTCTATCTTCTTCTCGAGTCTGCCCACGCGCGCTCCCAACGGAGACAGATCGGGCGCTTCTATCGTCCTCATGCGCTGATTTATGTCGGCTATCTGCCTCATGTATTCCTCGCGGCTCACTATGTTTGGCAATCGCCTTTCCAGGGATTTGGCAAATTCATTCAATTGCTGTGTAAGCAGCTTCACCGTCTGCATCTTCATGTTGCTTTCCATGTCCTGCAGCCTGTTTGATACCTTCGATATGTCAACATTCTCCAGGCTCTTTATTTTCTGCATCATGTCATTCATTTCTCTCAAGCCCGAATCAATAGTCTGGACGTGCCTTTCCATTGATGCTCTGTCAATATCAAGCTCTTTCACCTCTTTCTCCGTCTCGTTTAGGTGTTTCATTTTCTGCTCCATCTCGTTGACGCGCCGCTCAAGAGATAGCCTGTTGACGACCTCGTCCTCCATCTCGTCTCTTTCTTTTACTAGCTGCTTCGCGAGTTCCTTTATTTCCTGCAGCTCGTGGCCCTTTGTCTGTTCAAGCGCCGCGTTCATCCTCTTGATGTCGCCGGCTTCAAGATTTTTTAGCTGTGAAAACGTTTCGTGTATGTACTTTTCGTAATTTTCCACTTTCGATTCAATATCATGAAGTTTCTTTTCTATGGAGATCCTGTTAACTGATTCGTCCTCCATAAGATCCTCGGCGTTATTTACCTGCTCCGCGAACTTAGATAATTTTCTTAATTCTATACCCTCGAACTGCTTCACGGATTCGCTCAATTTCCTGATGTCCTCCGCCTCGATGCCCTTGAGGCTTTCCAGCGCATCGCCGACGTTTTTTATGTCCTGCGCCTCGATATTGCGGAACTGCTCGGCCATCTGCCCGAGTTTCTTTACGTCCTGCGCCTCGATGCCGTGTAGCTGCTCAAAGGCGTTGTGCATTCTCGTGTCAAACTCCTTCTTGTAGCTGTCGGCGTCGAAGTCCTTCAGCCTGTTTGATATGGCGCGCATCTCCTTCAGGTTCTTTTCCATATCATCAAGGTGATTCTTCAGTACAAGCGACTCGTTGAGCTTCTTGTCTATAAGACCAACTTTGTGATCAATTTCATCCTTCCAGTCGGTATGCTGCATTGTCTCGCTTACGTTCGACTGAAGCCTGTTGAATTTAGAATAAATGTCTTTTTTGAGATTTTCCATGTCGCCGCGCGGGTCGAAATTGTCTATCCTGCTTGCTATGTCATTCAGTGTTTTTTCCTGCTGGGACACGGTGCTTTTGAATTTTCCCAGCACCTCACTGTTTATCCTGTCCAGCTCTTCGCGATATTTGTCATTTGCACCTGTCTTTTGCATCTTGAGATCTTTTACCTCGCGTTCCAGTCTGCCGACGCTGTCCGTAAGCTCCTCCAAGTGCACTTCGGGCATCTTTTCCAGTTTCTGGTCCATGAATTCCATTTTCGACATCAGGTCGCGCTTGAGGCTGTCAAGCTCCGCGCGCGTGTCCTGAAGTGTCTTTTTTAATTTGTCGTCGCCCTTCTGTCTTGCGATGTCCTCGATCCTGTTCATCCTTTCCTCGAGGCTTTCCTCCAGCTTGTCTAGCTTCTTGAATTGCAATCGTGAGAACTCTTTTTCGTCAGAGAACGATTCTATCTTCCTCTTCAATTCATCCATACCGTCCTTGACGTATTCAATATCATTGCCGCCCATCGTCGAGTCCATCTTGTCCGTCTGTTCCTTTACAAACTTGGCTATGGCTTTTATTGACTTCTCCATCTCGTGCAGTCTTTTTTCGTCTGTCATTTTCAAACACCGTTCATTTTCTCTCCATAAGGTTTTGAAAAGAAGTGTATTTTACACTTCATTAACGTCCCTTCAGTATGTTCTGGATGTCACTGAGCAAGTCTTCCTCTTTTTCAATTTTTTCAATTTCTTTGCGGCCGTGATGCTCAAGAAGCGCCTCAAGCGTGTTCACCTTTTTCTCCAGCGCGTGTATCGCTTCCTTCGTGGATTCATCAGCCTGCGGACTCGATGAATTTACCTTGTCTTCAAGCAAAGCAATTTTATTATAAATATCACCTCCGGCGCTGTTTTCAACAGGTAAAGTAGTATGCGAAGCGAGTTCGCTCTCAATCCTTGTGAGACGCTCGGAAATCGCAGGCGTGGCAGGCGTTATGCCGAAATCCAGGCCGTCGCCGACCTTCTCCCTCATCTTTGTGCTCTCCAGGTGCAGCAGCAAAAGCAGGTCCTCCAGCTCTTCCACACGGTCTTCAATATTTATATGAGGCTGCTGCTGGACCTGTTCAAACCGTTTTTCTATCTCGTTAAATGTCATCTTGAGTTTTTCCTCCAACCGTCCAAAACGTTCCTCCATTTCTGCCATCTTATGGGGCTGAACGCCCTGAAAATTCTTGGGGGCAGGCTGGTGCTGGACCTGGTCGAATTTTTTCTCTATTGTGTCAAAAGTAACCTTTAGTTTCTCTTCAAGCTTGTCAAGCCTCTTCTCCGCGTCAGAATTATCGGCCATGTTATTCTAAACATGTCTATACGCTATATATATAGTTCTCGCTAAAATGGCAAATAATATTTCTTCCGGAACTATACATGTCAAGTTTTACTTGACACAGTATTGTTTTTCCGAGTTAGAATGTGTTGGTCGTAAGGTTCGTTGGCGCATGGAAATTGCATAACCGACGCCAAAAAGCGCGCCCGTCAATGCTTTTTCAGCGAAGGATCCGCCAAAATAGTTCTCTGCTATTCTGGATCTCTCGACACCGCTCTTGATATCGGCCTTTATAGAAAAGCCCGCGGCCATGTTTGTAATTACAGGCACAAGCGCAGCGATGACAGCAGGTATGTAATGTACATATTCCATGAAAACCTATCTATTCCTGTCGAAAATCTTTAAAAAATCATATTTCATCCAGACGAACCACAGCAGCAATATTGTCAGTATAAGCCCCCAGCTCCATATTAAGGAATGCACGATCTGGTAGTGGGCAAGGTCGAATGTTTTCACCCAGAAGAACATGAAAAGTATCCTCAGTAGGTTAATAAAAAACACGACGGGTATCAGTATCATGCCAAAGGCCTTCCGCTTAAGCCTGAAGTCGGTCGCCATTATAAGAGCAAAAAGCGCCAGCATGCTCTTCCAGCCCGTGCAGTCCCAGTTTATGAAAGCGGCCCAGTCCCCGTTCTTTATGGGGATAGAAATCAGTAGGTCGCTTATGCTTGGATTGTAGCCCATAGCGACCAGGTTGCTGAAAGTGAAATCGGCAATCCATTTCTGCAGAGCCGGCCAATTCCAGCCGGTTATGAGCACAAGATAGAGTGGTATGGCGAATAAGTTGAACTTGACAATAAACTTGAGAACGCGCATCAGTTGTTTGTCGCTGCCGAATCGGTCCAAGAAATTCCTTTTCGCCATGCTCTATAATTGTAGAGGGGTAATAAATTAGTTTTTCTTCCCTTTTATCATCCTGTAGGAGCCGTATTCCCATGTCACGACCTCGTCGCCCTCGTTCAGCTGGCCCTTTAGCTCGTCGGGCATCATGACCTCGTAGTTCGTGTAGTCCGCAAGGTCCATTAGTTGCGCGTGGTTGCCCGACATTGAAAGGAGCTGCGCGGTCTTCTTTTCTATTATCGGCACGTCCATCTTTGTGTCTCCGGGCTTGACTATTATTTTCTTTATCTCGACGTCAAAAACGCCCCTGGCAAAAAGGCGTGCTTTTGACGCGCCGTGTTTTCCCGACTTGCTGAGCTGGATCTTCTCAACGACGCAAGGCAC
>DATDXH010000004.1:0-3871 GCA_035289405.1 archaeon
GTTGATTCACCGGCAACTCCACAAAGAATGTCGTACCCTTCCCGACTTCCGTTTCGTACCAAATCTTGCCTCCGTGACCCACCACAATGCCTTTAACAATGTATAGACCAAGTCCAGCGGTGTCAGCATTGATTTTCCTAGAGTCTTTACCATGACCGTATTTTGTGAACATTTTTTCCTTATCCTCATCTGGTATGCCGATACCGCTATCTTTTACTGAATACAAAACACTATCTGCTTTTTTAGATAGTTGCACCGTTATGGAGCCTTTCTCTGTGTAGCGTATAGCGTTATCAATAAGATTGGCGATGACTTGAGTCAAATAAACCTGATCGCCATTAAACATATAATCTCCACTATCAATGTGTACTTCATACTGCAACCCCTTACTGTCAACTCTCGGTTTTTCTTCCGTGGATATTTGTTCCACTACCGCCTTCAAATCAAAGTACTTTTTATCGTATTGAATAGTACCGCTTTCTATTTTTTGCGCTTGTAAGAACGTTTCCACCGTTTTGACACCCTCTACTTGTGACTTGAACATAGAGTCCATGACTGTCATAAGTTCTGGTGACATTAGCCCACAACTACCTTCAATGATATTGGCCAACCCCGATTTAGTATTGGTAAAGACCCCTCTAATTTGATGGGTGATAAGACTCGTCGTGTCTGCCTGCATTTCGTTGACAATCTTAAGCTCTTTGGCAAGTTTCTCAGCATGTTCACGCTGCTCAATTTCTCCTTTGACACTTTTGATAAGAAAGAATCCGCTAATCAGGAAAGCAACCAACGTAGCCGCTGACAAAATGGTACCGGATGTAGTCGTACTGTAGAACAAACGTGCACCAATGAGTACGGTAATTCCAGCAACGAGCGCCTGTGTGGCAATAAGTTTTACATTGAACGTCTTGAATTTGACAACAGTGTAGGTAAGAAAAGCGATGAACACTGGCATACCGAACAGACCGGCTTGTGCCGAATTCCAGTCTTCAGTCAAGCTTCCAACGATGTTTCCGGAAGAAAACGCGATTAGGAATACAATAAGCCCAGTCGTAAATAATATAACTTCTTTCTTCCGCCTCGGCTGGGTGCTGATGCCCAAGAAACTCACAAACAATATGAGGAAACTTAAAAGTATTTCAATGCCGTAAGTGAAAGAAAAATTAAGTAAAGGGTTTTCCGAAATAACGCACGAAGATATATCGACACCGGGGAATAGATAAGAGGTCGGTAACAATACAATGACTGGAATGAGCAGAATAACAAGACCAATTTTCCACAAAAACTTTAAATCTTTCTGAGCAATAAATACGTAGGCAAAATAAAATGCCGACACGTACACAAATAACTCAGTCAGAACTTGAAGACTCCAAAGAAACAAATCTATATCAGGTCGGTTTAATGCCCATAGAGATAGGTCAATAATCGTCCATACTGTAAAAAAGAAAATCGTGGCGAGAAACAGCTTAACAGGGAGAGATTCACGAACTCGTGGAATTAAAATAATAGCAAAGATGATCGCCGTCAAGATCGCGGTAAGATGCGAATAATACAAGAATGACGGGACATTGCTTGAGAATAAGAAATATTGTGCTGGTTCCCACGGACAAAGCGGTTGCATACGTCTCTAAATAATAGCATCTTTGGGGTGGTATAGTGATGTGTATGGAAGAAAATAAACTGGACAAACTCTCATTGGGGTTGCAGAAACTAATTGTGGAGAACAGTTCTTTAGTTAAAGGCACACTGAGCGAAAATATAAAGGAAAGTTCTATGCCAGTGAGCAGATTTGCAGAAAGGACATTACTGCATTGTAACGGTGGCTCGACACTGGAAGCAGCCCTGTGGTTGAAGAATCATTTAAAAAACGGTGGCAAATTGGTTATTACGCTGGCGGGTGCTCTAAGCTCTTTTCAAGTGGGCGTGATGCTGGCTGAACTCATACGAAAAAATAAAGTGCATTTAATATCCGCCACCGCCGCCAACCATGAAGAGTCCTATTACCGCTATGTTGCCCATTCACACTATGCCAACATTCCCCGCTATACCGAACTAACTCTCGAACAGGAAGCGGAGTTGCGCGATGCAGGTCTTCGTAGAATCACCGACACATTCCTGCCAGAAGATGAAAGCGTGCGCATCATGGAACCTCATCTATTGGAGATGTGGAGAGAAGCACAAAATAAAAATGAGAGGCATTTTCCGCATGAGTACTTTCGCAAGTTGTTTAAAGAAAAATTAATACAGCCAGACCCGAAAGCCAATCCAGACGACTGCTGGACGTACGCGGCATTTGAAAAAGGGATCCCCATTGTTATTCCAGGATTTGAAGATTCTACTATGGGAAATATCTTTGCTAGCTATATCTACAACGGTCCGCACAAGAAAAAGGGAGATGTCGTGCTGGATGGCGCGATTATGAAAACCGGTACGGAGTATTTTCATCTCATGTATGACTGGTATATGAAGGAGAGCAAGGACGCCCCTATCGCCTTTTTACAGCTTGGCGGGGGTATTTCGGCTGATTTTCCCATTTGTGTCATACCCTCTCTAAAGCACGACTTGAAACTACGAAATGTCAGAGACTGGGCAGGCTTTATCGAAATCGGCTCCTCTCCAATGTCATACGGCTCCTATTCTGGCGCTGGAGGCAAAGAAAAAATTACTTGGGACAAACTTTCAACCGAAAGCTATTATCAAATTGTCCAGAGTGATGTAACCGTAGCTTTCCCTTGGATCGCAGCGGTGCTTTTAGATCTTTAGTTCGCCGAAGAGCTCTCGGCTTCCACAGATGAATCGAATGTTTCGAAATTGTGTCGTACGATAGTGCGGTTATATGTGAGATATACCGAGATCGCAACGGCAATAAAAAGCAAGGCGAATAGGATTTTTGATTTCATGGAATGAGATTCTTTGCTGGGTATTTTATCCCGCGTTTGATGAAATGCGTTTCTACATCTTCAAGCTTGAATTTTTTCTTAAAAAAATCGATAACGAAAGCTTTGTCCACACCGTTCTGGCAGGTATACACATCGGCAGAGACGAAGCGACGCTTTGGGAACGTGTGAATACTAATGTGACTCTCTGCGATGATAACAAATCCACTCCATCCGCCCGGGTCCTTGATATGATTATCTGGAACAGAGATGATGACCGGCTTCATAAGCGGGCGCATACGGAGCGCATCACATAATTCTGTAAGTGCGGAAAAAACAGCGTCTTCGCTATCAAGACGCTCCGGACTCCCGCCGTAGCCATCGATTGTAATATGTTCGCCAAAGTGCGCTGACATAATATTAGATATTATATCACCAAAAAGAAAACCGGCGGGGTGCGTGTGTGCGCATTCCGCCGGCGTTATGAACTAACCACCAGACCGTATCCCAAACCATACAGTGTGGTCCAGACAAGTGCCTGAATGGCGGTAAGCACGAGAAGGGCGATGGTGATCCGAACGACCGTACCAATTTCCTTGCGAAAAAAGGTGATTATCTTCTCGGGTCCGGTCCAAAAGATACCGCGGATAACGATTGGGATCATCACGACATAACCGGCAAATCGCGATTTCTTGTGAATCATGTCCATTGCCCTACGAAAGTCCTCGCCGAGTGACAAGTCCTTCCCCGTCTTCTCGTAGAAAACGACGAATGTTCCGGCGACCACGAAGTCGTACACCCACAGCGCGGAAAATATACAGAGAAAGGGAAACTCAAGGAGTTTCAGAGTCGTAAATATCCCAACGGACACAAACCACAGACCATAGTCAAGTCCGATGTAGGTTGCTTGTCGAACCGCTGTATCGGCAGTCTTTCCGCTTTTCGTGAGAAGTCCATCACCTTTCTTAAAGTTAAAAAAGGCTTTCAGGACGTCG
>DATDXH010000005.1:0-2161 GCA_035289405.1 archaeon
GGTCGCTCTACGTTGTAGGCGCGTATCTTGCTTACTTGTTTTTTTCGCTGGGAATGCCGATCGTTGCAGCTTTCATCCTGGCTGTAATCGGCGGCGCGATCGTCGGTGTTGCCATGAATTACTCGGTTTACAAGCCACTGCAGCGCAGGAAGAGCAACTCGCTTATCATGCTGCTCGCGTCGCTGGGCATATTCATTTTTGTCGAGAACCTCATCATAGCGCTGTTCGGCGCCGAGGTCAAGACGATAAGAATCGGCCCGATAACGCAGGGCATGGATTTCTTTGGGGCAATAATAACACAGACGCAGGTCGTAATCATCGCAGTGGCGTTCCTGACGCTGCTATTGGTAGAAGTTTTCCTGCAAAAAACGAAAACAGGAAAGGCGATGCGTGCCACGGCTGACAACAAGGATGTTGCACAGGTCATAGGGATAAATATAGAGCGCATCACCACGTACACGTTCGCGCTCGCGTCGGCTCTAGCAGCCTCGGCAGGCGTCCTCATAGCGATAGAGCAGAACCTACAGCCGTCAATGGGACTTAATGTAATAATCAAGGGATTCACGGCGAGCGTTGTGGGTGGCCTCGGTAATGTGCGCGGTGCCGTAGCCGGCGCTTTCCTGCTCGGGCTCGTAGAGAATATAGGTATCTGGTTCCTGCCTTCGGGCTACAAGGACGCCATTGCCTTTGTCGTGCTTGTCATATTTTTGCTGTTCAGGCCGCAGGGATTGTTCGGGAGGAAAGAGAAGTAAGACAAGTGTCTTAATTTCGTGTAAGAAACATATTTAAAGTCATTTGTCTTAATTATAGTTATGCAAGAGGAAAAACATGAAGAAGCCCTGAAAGAGGTTGAAAAGACAATAGAAGACGCACTCAAGGGAGACATACTCGACTATCAAAGAAGGCTCATGTCAATGATTTCCCTGGGCGTGCAGCACTCCATAGAATTGTATTTCCACAAGCTTCGCATTATAAAGCCGGGCGCTTACGTCAAGCATGAGTGGTTCAAGATGGGAGACAGGAATGCAAGGCTAAAGTTATCCGCCGTTGTCACAAAAAACCTTGAGGAAATACCCGATATAACGGAAATATTGTCGATTGCAAGGGGAATAGAAAGCGACAGGAATGAGATAGTTTACGGCGCGCCTCTGAAGGACGATGAAATCCTGAGGAGCAAGATAGATCAGTTTCTTGAAATCAAAAAACTGACAAAAGGTGAGGAAAATGAACAAGTATAAGAACTATGCTATTTCAGCGGTAAGTTATATTCTTCAAAACCTGCCGGATAAACTGACGGACAAGATAGGCAACGTAATTTTATTTGGCAGCGTTGCGCAAGACAGGGCAACGAACGAATCGGATGTTGATTTATTTTTTGACGTTGACTTCAGCAAAACACAGGGGAAAAATCTTAAAAAATTTCTGAATAAAATCACGGAAGACTTTTATTTATCTAAAACTGCTTTGCAATACAAGCTGGAAGGCGTCGACAATAAAATTAATTTTTCAATTGGCGATCTTGACCAATGGGACCTCAAACGCAGCATAATAAGCACTGGTATTGTACTTTTCGGCCGCTATAAATCCGGCGTAGAAAAAAGCCGGTTGAAACAGAATTTCATTATATCCTGGGATCCTCCGCGGAAAAACAGGGGCGCCTTCCTAAACAAACTTTATGGTTACTCTGTGAAAAATAAGCGCTATCACGGCATGATTGCAAAATATAACTGTGCCAAGATAGGAAAAAGCTCTATAATAATTCCATCAGAGCATAAAGATAAACTCATGGACCATATGAAAAAATATAACATTAATTACCAGATCATGGAGATATTTTCGTGAGGTGTCTAATATGTTCCCATATATCGAGAACCTGATAATTTTTGGATCCATATTCTCTGTGCTGAGCGTTTCACTTAACTTAACGATGGGCTACACGGGACTGTTCAACTTGGGGCATGCAGCGTTCTTCGGCATCGGGGCTTACGTTTCTGCGCTGCTTTCTTTGGGACTAGGTTTTCCTTTCTGGGTTGCTATACTTTGCGCGGCGCTGTTTGCTGCGTTTTTTGGTTTCCTGCTCGGGTTCCCAACGCTCAGGTTGCGCGGGGACTACTTGGCTCTAGGCACGCTGGGCTTTGCCTTCATAGTCGAAGCTATATTG
>DATDXH010000006.1:0-4314 GCA_035289405.1 archaeon
TGGATAGCAATATTTTGGATTTCAACGGAATCGGACCGTACGACCTGTGCTGGTTCGAAATCGTAACACCAGACAAAAGGATAGTAATACGGGAGCACGGCGAGTTCCTGAGAAAATCCAACGCGCTTTCACGCATTCAGGAAACAACACTCTACAAGATAGAGCGGACTACGTCGGGGTTCAAAAGATCAAGATTGTTGAAGTGATAATAATGGCTACAAAAAAAGAAGAGAAAGAGATAGACATATTCCAGAGCAACCTTGTGCCAAAGCACGAAATACTCGGCGGCGAGGAGAAAGCAGAAATGCTGAAAAGGCTCAATGTTTCGCTCAAGCAGCTTCCGCGAATAAAGGACGACGATCCTGTTGTCAAGATACTGCAGGCAAAGCATGGCGACGTGTTAAAAATAACAAGAAAATCCATGGTCGCCGGCGAATACAATTATTACAGGGTGGTTGCATAATGGGCGTACAATTTGTAAGAGATATGCCTGATACTTACGGCCCCCGTGCACGGAATTTGAGCTTTCCGTTCATTGCATTATTGCACCAAGGTTTGATGGTCGAGCCAAGTTTCATATCTACGCAGAAAGGTTTAACAAGATTTTTGGAACAATACAAAGGACAGAATATCACAGTATACACTTCAGAAAAATTCGGTTATGTACAGTGGAGATAATATTTATGAGCGATACACGCGAATTCAAGACGTTATTGAGGTCGTTCAAGAAGGACGTGGGCTTCGTTGATCACCAGATAAAGTCGTTCAACGAGTTCATCGACTCCCGCATACAGAGAATAATAGACGAGATCGGTGAAATCGAACTGGAAACGCCTGAACTGGCAGAGTTTAAGATAAAACTGGGCAAGGTTCGCGTGCCAAAACCTGTAGTGAAAGAAGCAGACGGCGCAACAAGGCCTATAAACCCTATGGAATCGCGCATGAGGGACCTTTCTTATTCATCTCCTATATTTGTTGAAATGGTGCCGGTCATAAACGGCGTCGAACAGGAGTCGCAGGAAGTCAAACTGGGTGATTTACCGATAATGCTAAAGTCAAAACTTTGCATGCTAAACGGGATGACGCGCGAGGAGCTTGTGGAAAACGGCGAGGACCCGGACGATCCGGGCGGATATTTTATCATAAACGGCACCGAGCGTGTTATTGTAATGGTGGAAGAGGTTCTTTCAAACAGGCCAATAATAGAAAAGAAAAATGACACAGAAACGGCGCGCATAAACTCCGAATCATCCGGTTTCGTGCAAAGACATAACATAGAGAGGAAGAGCGGAATAATCACAATTTCTTTTGCCAACCTGAAGAAACTGCCCGTCGTCGTGCTGATGCGGGCGCTTGGCATGGAAACGGACCGTGAAGTTGTCGAGTCGATAGCTGCTACGGACGCAGAAAAGCAGGAAATATATTTCAACCTTTACGAGTTCGAGGTAAAAACTGCGGAGGATGCGAAGGAATTCATAGGAAAGAAGATGAGAATACCGCAGAAAGAGTATCGTGACAAGAGAATAAACGATATAATGGACAAATACCTGTTGCCGCACCTGGGCCAGAAGAAAAGCGACAGGGTGAAAAAGGCACTGTACCTGTCGCAGGTAATAAGAAAAGTCCTGCGCGTCGGATTGGGCGAAGCAAGCGAACAGGATATAGACCACTACGAGAACAAGAGGCTGAGAATGGTCAGCGATTTCATGGAGATACTTTTCCGTTCTATACTGCTGGGCAAATACGGTCTCGTGTCGCGAATAATATATTCCTACCAGAAACTAATCAAGAGAGGCAAGATGCCTTCGATAAGATCAATAGTCGAGTCTGACTACTTAACAAAGAGAATAATATCCCACATGGCAACGGGTCAGTGGATTGGAGGCAGGACGGGCGTTTGCCAGCGCCTTGAGAGAACGAACCACGTGAGAACCATAGCACACCTGAGGAATGTTATTTCTCCTCTGTCGGCATCGCAGGAACACTTCGAGGCGCGCGCTTTGCATGCAACACACTGGGGCAGGCTGTGCGCTGAGGAGACTCCGGAAGGCGTGAACATCGGCCTCAGAAAATACCTGGCACTTTTCGGCGTAATAACGGAAACAAGCAAAGATCTGGACATGATAAGGGAATTGGTCAAGAAGGAAGTCAGCGAGGAAGGAACCATAGTATTTATTAACGGCGAGATAGCCGGACGTTCATTGAAACCGCAGGAACTGGTCAACAAGCTGAGAAACAAAAGACGCTCAGGCGGCATAGACCCGCAGATAAGCATAATTTACAACAAAGATTTCGAAGAAGTGCATGTAAACACCGACTCGGGCAGGCTGCAGAGACCAATTATTATAATGGAAAATGGCAAGTCTGTGCTGAATGAAAAGCATCTTGAAAAACTTGAGGCGGGCGAGCTCACATGGCAGGATCTGCTGAAGCAGGGCGCCATAGAGTACATGGACGCGGAAGAGGAAAATAATTCTTATATCGCCATAGACAGGTCACATATCGCGAATGACCACACACACGTCGAGATCGACCCGGGAACGGTTCTTGGCATGTCTGCGTCATTAGTTCCGTTCGGCACCCACAACAGAGGAGACAGAGTAAATTTCGGAGCAAAGATGTCCGGCCAGGCACTTGGCATGTTCGCGACGAATTACCTGATGAGGACCGATACCAAGTCCGATATATTGATATATTCGCAAGTGCCGCTAGTCAACACGATAGTGGCAAACGAGTCGGACATGGACACGCATCCTCAGGGCCAGAACATAACCATAGCGCTCATGAGTTTCAACGGCTACAACATGGAAGACGGTATAGTATTCAACAAGGCGTCAATAGAAAGAGGCTTCGGCCGCTCCGTTTTCTTCCGAAGCTACGCAACTGAGGAGAAAAAATACTGGGGAATAGAAAAAGATGAAATAAAAATACCCGACAAGGCCGTCAACGGTTACAGGACAGAAGAAGCCTACGCAAACCTAGGACAGGATGGCATCGTCAACCGCGAGACGCAGGTAGAATCCGGCGACGTGCTGATAGGAAAGGTATCGCCTTTGAGGTTTTTCGGGCCGGTAGAGAGTTTCATGGTCGAAACAGAAAACAGAAGAGAGACGAGCGAGACAATAAGACACGGCGAGGAAGGAATAGTTGACAATGTAATAATATCGGAAACAATAAGCGGTAACAAACTAATCAAAATAAATGTAAGAAGCGACAGAATACCCGAGCTTGGCGACAAGTTCGCATCGCGCCATGGCCAAAAGGGCGTAGTTGCGCTGATTGTTCCGGAGGAGGATATGCCTTTCACCGCTGATGGCATAACACCTGACATAATAATTAACCCGCACGCAATACCGAGCAGGATGACATTAGGGCAGCTGCTAGAGATAATAGCATCAAAGTTCGTTGCGCTTTCAGGACGCGAAGCGGACGCATCGGCATTCAGTGAAATAACAGAAGATGAAATAAGGGACTCACTTAAAAAGCTGGGATTCAGGGATGACGGAAAAGAGACGATGTACGACGGCACGACGGGAAGAATCCTCGAGGGCAGAATATTAATTGGCCCTTGCTACTACCAGAAGCTGCACCACATGGTTGCAAATAAGATACAGTCACGTGCAAGAGGGCCTGTGACGCTGCTCACAAAACAACCTACCGCAGGGCGTGCAAAACAGGGTGGCCTGAGGCTGGGAGAAATGGAAAAAGATTGCCTAATAGCACATGGCGCTGCATTGCTGCTTAAAGAAAGATTCTCCAGCGACAAGTACAAGATACCCGTGTGCGAAAAGTGCGGGCTGGTTGCCATAGAAGATTTTGCAAAGGGCAAGAAGTACTGCGTAGTGTGCAAGAAGAGCAAGATAATCGAGGTTGAAATGTCCTACGCCTTCAAGCTCATGCTGGATGAGTTGAAGTGTCTGGGAATATACCCAAAAATTAATGTGGAAGAATAATACCGATCCTTTTCTTTAGAAAAGTCTAGGTATCGCCAAAGAAAAATATTATAAAAGGTGAATAAAAATGCATTATAAAGCTCGGTTTGACAGTTACAATACAACACACGGGGATCAAAGAATTGGAATAGCTGTTGTATGCACTTAAGGTAACAGATAGTGTAACAAAAATTCCACAAACGGTGCCACAATTCATGAAATTAATAAAAAGAGTTAAGGAATAATTATGACATCAGTAAAAAGTATAGAGTTTGGATTCTTGTCGCCAAAGACAATAAAGGAAATGTCTGCGATAAAGATAGAGCATGCTGAACTTTACGACCCGGACGGATATCCTATAGACGCAGGTCTCACTGATTTG
>DATDXH010000007.1:0-3428 GCA_035289405.1 archaeon
TTCTGCCCCTGCGACTGTATCTGCTTTATTGTGCCGACGGAATGACCGTCCTTCATGACATCCGTCCCGGGCTTTAGTACTCCATATATTTCGCATCCAACTATCGCAGGATCGTTCGCACGGAACACCGAGCCGGGTATGAGTTTTATCTCGGCAGGCCTTGGCAGCGCATCTACTTCCTGCTTTTTTACTTTGTCTTCCTCTTCTTTCGCCCATTTTTCATAATCTTCTATTAAGCGATATATCACGTCCGATTTGAGTATCTTTATTCCCTTGTCCTTTGCAAGCGTTTCTGCATCCTCGGCTATTTGGCTATTAAATATTATAACAATCCTGTAAATATTGCTCCTGTTGACTTCGGCTTTTATCACGTCTTTTTTTGTAACGCTCCCCGTGGTCGCCTCCCTTATCGGATGGTTCTTGAATACGCTTATCAGCGCCTCCAGGCTGCCCAGTGTGTCTGCCTTGAGTATCAGGCCCTCTTCCTCTGTTACTATTTCCACCTCTTCCTTCTCCTGTTCCATCTCATCCAGCAGCTTTTCCGCTTCTTCAAACGTTTTTGCGGTGCGTATCGGCGAGCCCGCTATGACTGCGTCCATACCGGGCGCGACTATCTTTACCCCGGATGCCGCAGTTACCTCGCTGACGTTGTTGAATCTCTTCTCCGTCCTCATGTCACGCATCGCATCCGGTAGCATTAGAGCGCGTATCTTCGCTATTAACGGCGTCCTGCCGCCGACAACAAGAAAATCATTCCTTCGGACAGCGCCATCGTAAATTATTGTGTCTATCGTAATGCCCAGCCCCGTGACTTCCTTGACTTCAAGCACCATCCCGGCGGATCTGTCCGTGCTGATTAGCTGATCTTTCAGGAAGGTCTGCGCCAGGCCTATCAGTGTGACGAGCAGGTCAGGCACGCCCTCGCCAGTTTTTGCTGAAACCGGCACCGCAGCTACGATCTTTGTGAAGTCCAGGACGCGGTCGAATCTGTCAACCGTTACACCTTTTGAGCCAAACTGCTCGACTATACGGTAGAATTTCTGCTCAAACATGCCTTTTACGTTATCGCTCTGATTGTCGTAGTTGTCAATAAAGCACTCGCCATTCGTCCAGCCGTTTATCCTGTCTATCTTGCTCATCGCTACAACAAATGGCGTCTTCGTTTCTTTCAGGATGGCTATGCTCTCAGCCGTCTGCGGCATTATGCCCTCGTTTATGTCCACAACCAGAACGGCAAGATCCGCTATCGAGCCGCCCCGTCTGCGCAATGTGGTGAATGCCTCGTGGCCCGGCGTGTCTATGAAAAGCAGCCCCGGCACGTCTATGCGGAAGTTGAACTTTTTGAGCAGGTGACCACATTTGGACATGATTATATCTTTTTCTATTGTGGTACTGGAAATGCTTTGAGTTATTCCACCAGCTTCTTTCATGGCTATAGCGGTACCTCTAATCTTATCGAGCAATGTCGTCTATACGGCTGCTAGTAGCAGATACCGTGATCAACATGCCCTATTATAGTTATGATTGGTGCTCTTAGAGACATTCTAATCACCGTTCTAGTTTTTCAATGAATTTTATAAGTTTATAGCCTTCATCAGTCATTGCAAAAACGTGTGGCCTCTCCTGATTTATCGACAATAGATTTAAATCAACTAACCTTGCAAGGCAGTCCAATGAACTTCTTGTTGTTACGTTAAACATTTCCGAGTATAATTTGGCAGTTATTATACCACCTTTCAGCCTGTTTAATCTTAAGAGAGGTTTAAAATATTGATTTTCTAAAACTCCGTTGATAAATAAGTCATTTTTTGTTTTGTCTAAGAAAAGCTTTCCATTAGTAATTTGTAGTATTTTATAATATACCCTCCAGTTTTTGAAAATTATACACCTTCTATTATTCTTTCTTATAATTTCTTTATCAAAAGTTATACCACATCTTTTCAATACTTTATGATAGTGATCCAGTTCTTCGGATTTTTGGTTAAATGCCAGACCTATATACCGAAATTTTCCATTATGAGTAGCTATAGCACCATCGCCAGAAAATATGCCTGTCAAGTAATGACCCGTATAGCTGTCATTATTCTCCACAAACGTTTTGATTTCTTCAAGTAATTTCATGATAATTGAATTAAATGTTTTATTAAAGAGCCTCAGTTGGCAAACGCCCAATTCAGAAGCGGTTTTTGATAGTCTATATGTTGGTCCTTTTCTAATTTTAATATTATTTTCAGGAATATTGAGTATTTTTGCCCAAAATGCTTCCAATTCATTTTCTTTGCTATTATAATTCCATGCAGTGACATCACATTTCCATCCTTCATTTATACACCATGTTTCTCTAAAATAATCCAAAACAAATTTTATTGTGTTTGGCGAAGAATTTGTAAACACAAAAGCGAGATTTTTTTCATATTTACTGCCTTCTGCTTGTATTAATCCAAAAACTTGGAAAAGTCTCTCGTCAAATGGCACATATCTTTTCATTCTTATAGGATTTGGATTAAATTGGCAGTTTTTACTTGCGTAACTGAATTCAACAAAGTCTTTGTTTACTATTTTCAGTTTCAATGGGAAGAAGAAAGACCTTGTTTGCCCTGTTATTTTCATGTATTTGCACAATTTAGTCATATCTATATGTTTTTCCCGTTCCAATTCCACAACAGAATCAACCAAGCCAAATTCGTCTCTGGACAAGTTTTCCAAGTCTTTATCCCAGACAATCATATTTTGAATAACTTCTGGCGAGATTAAAAAGCGCCGTCCGATTTCTTTAAGAGTTTTTACAGTTGGTTGATAGCGTTGTTTTCCATAAATGTAATCTTGCAACATGTGTTTCGATGTGCCTGATATTTTTTCAAACTCGTCCCATGACATGTCATCTTTCAAATTTAAAATAAATGCTTTGAAGTCTTTTGTAACCTTCACGCGATTCGCTTCTGGCACAGCCATCCATTTCATTTTACCACCATTGTAACATAGTCACATATGTTACTATATATAAAGTCACATAAATATTTAAAGTTTTGTTTCAAAGTATATGCAATGACTAAAAAAGGCTTCACCATTAAACTTGATGAGGAGCTGTGGAAAGAATTCTCTATCAAATGCATAAAGAAAGGCAAAACTAAGGCAGATATTTTAGAAGAGATGGTCAAAGAATTTATTAAAAAGGCCTGACCGAGTACCGTGATGATTGGTTGACGTAACATAGTTAACACCTTTGATTAAGAATTTCATACCTCGCTTTATTCCCCCAACAGAAAGAAGTATTTACTTAATTATTTAAGCCATTTCAATATTTATAATTCTCACCGCGCAGGTTCTATTTCATGCACTTCATGGAATTCTTCCGGTTTGTATGCTTCTCTTTTCCCGAGGAGTATAACAAGCATTCTCAATAGAAGTACAAATAAGGCGAACGCAAA
>DATDXH010000008.1:0-2064 GCA_035289405.1 archaeon
AATTTTTATTTTTTTCCCTGCCAGCTCTTCCAGTTTCTGCATATTGCCCAGCCATTTGTTAGTGTAGAACTCTGCATATATCTCATCGCATTTCTTCATGACATCTACAGCACGCAGCGAGAGGTCATTCTCATCCCACAACCCGAGGCCTATTAGATAGAGCACTAATATCCACTCCGTTTTCTTTCTTGTGATCTCTTTGAGAGATAGTAAGGTATCAACAGTATAGCGAGCAGTATCAACCCGTACATTGCAAGGTCACCAAGGCCCGCGAAGCCGGCTACCAGGTCGGAAAACTGTCCAGAGCTGCCTATGTAGTTGCCGCTGATCCATAGTATGAGCTTGACGCCTATGGCAAGTATTATCAGTGTTAGTATGAGATTCCTTACATTTTTTGCTGTCATTATTAGAATAAAGTAGTAAGGTTCTTAAAATCGTAATTTCTCTGTTTAAAAATTTTGATAGTTAAATTATGGCATGGAATACAATAGAAAAGAGCACGAAAACGATTCGTTTGAAAATACATTGGATTCTGATTTTGGCTTACAAGATTACGATAAGAAAAATCGTATAGCCAGCATAAACATTGGGAGCAGCATTTTTTCTACTCCGTGTATACACAAGGATTTGATCGTATTTGGGTGCAATGATACGTTTCTCTACGCACTTGACAAGAACGGAGAAAAGCAATGGAGTTTTAAGACTGGCGACATGGTATTTTCGTCACCTACTGCTCATGGCGAATCGTTTATAGTCGGTTCAAACGACGGTTTCATCTACAATATAGACCAGTCAGGCGAGTTGATATGGAAGTCAAACTTAGGGTCGAAAGTTTATGGAATTGCTACAATAGTGGATAATGTGGTATATATTGGCTCGCAGAACGGCATTTTCCGAGCCATATCCGTGGACGACGGGAAAGAACTTTGGCAAGTGAATATAGGCAACGAGTTTTGGTTTTCATCAGCCGTTGTTAACGATTCTATAATAGTTGGTAATTACAACGGATGCGTATATTGTATTTCTAAAGACGGAAAAATTTTATGGAAATCCCAGATGGGTAATTATACAGTTTCTGGTCCAGTTGTTATAGACAAGAATAACAACGAAGTAAGCAGTTTCACTAAACGCTCATTCGAAAAATTCCCGAAAGCTCAAGGTTGTAAAGTTATAATTGGAGCCGGTGACGGTTTTGTTAGATGCCTTGATACTGATAGCGGTGAGTTGATTTGGAAGACATTTACAAATTGGATTGGCGGGTCTGCCTCATTTTATCACGACAAGAAAGTTTTTGTCGGCGCGTATGATGGAAACCTGTATTCGATCGACCTATCTGGCAGAGTAAAATGGAAATTTCAGACAGGGAACAAGATAGTCTCAAGCCCGCTGGTTTCAGATAATATCGTATTTGTTGGTTCGTCTGATAACAACCTTTATGCGCTCAATTCTCGGAACGGGGAGCTCATATGGAGATTTCTTACGGATAATGAAGTAATTTCGTCACCTGTAGCTGCAGATGGTGTTATATACATTGGTTCTTGGGATGGGCATCTTTATGCTTTATCAATCAAGGACAAAAGCGTCTTATGGAAATTTGCCACATCTATTTCTTATCCGTCGTTTATCACAAGGCCCCATACAGAAGACGTAAAGGCTCCGGCGCACAGACCTGTAGAGTTCAAACTTACCTCTACACTAAGGGGCTATATGATAGAAGGCTCAATAAACGAAATGGGCGAAAGAACAAGTGCCTTCTATGGGTCTCGCGGGCCAGCATACAAAGGAAATGATGTTTACAGGTCAAAACGCGACAAATATTAGTCGTCAAGTATGGATTTCTCATAACCCTTCGAAAGGACTAGCCTGATCCTCTTTGCAGTTTTCGGCCCTACGCCCTCAAGCTTTTGTAGTTCATCTATCGTAGCAGTGAATACATTCTGCGGCGAGCCGAAATGCTTCAGCAGCTTCCTTGCGGTTTGCGCGTTTATCTGCGGCAATCCAGCTATAAGTATTTCCTGTCGTTGATTCATCGAGCGGGCTTTCTTTTTGCCTCTGACTGAAATA
>DATDXH010000009.1:0-7663 GCA_035289405.1 archaeon
GAATTGGGCGACTTCTTCTGGGACAGGCTGGAAGCGTACAAGAAATATCTCGACAGTCTTAGACAGCCGTGAATATTTATTCATTTTTAAGAGTTACTAGTATTTACTTATTATGAAACTTGTATCAACTAATCCAGCGTCAGGTTATTCAGTTGTAGGTTCCGTAGATATTAGCACTGATGCTGAAATTCATTCTAAAGTAGCAGAGGCCAATAAAGCCTCCCTTTCCTGGAAAGAAATGGGTATCAAAAAAAGAATCTCCCTGCTGAAGCCCATTTGCAAAGAACTCAAAAGTCATTCTGACGAAATAGCATCGTTGATTACAAACGAAATGGGAAAACCATTAGAAAATGCTAAGAGTGAAGCTTCTGGATATATCAAGGAGCTTGAATGGTTTTTTAATAATGCCGAGGCTGCTTTGGCCGAGGAAGTCACATATGAGGATACAAAATCAGTTCACAAAATAGTGTACGAGCCATTTGGTACTGCAGCTGTCATAACGCCATGGAATTATCCATTTGGCATGGCAATATGGGGCGTCTTCCCTAATCTTATTGCCGGAAATACGGCTGTGTTCAAGACATCGGAGGAATGTCCACTTATTGGGAAATTCATTGAGAAAATCATGACAAAGCATCTACCAAAGGGCGTATTTTCTGAAGTATATGGAGCTGGGGATGTTGGTGAAAAATTAGCGCGCAGCAATGTTAATTTGATCTGGTTTACTGGAAGTTCTAAAGTTGGAAAATTATTGTACAAAATAGCAGCCGAAAAATTCATCAAAGTTATTTTGGAATTGGGTGGTTCAAATCCATGCATCGTCTTTGAAGATGTTGACGTAAAGGAGGTTGCTCCTCTGATATACAATGAAAGGTTCTGGAATTGTGGGCAAAGCTGCGACGCTCTTAAGCGTCTTATTGTTCACAAATCTATATTTGATATTCTTGTCTCTGAGTTGAAGAATATAGTGGAGAAAAAGAAGATTGGTGATCCTCGCTCCAAAGTAGATCTTGGCAGTCTAGTAGCAAAAAGACAGGTTGTACTATTGGAGGAGCAGATGAAGGATGCAGTGAATAAAGGTGCCCATGTTATAACCGGCGGTCATAAACCCAAATTGGATGGTGCTTTCTACGAGCCTACTATCCTCACAAACATAACGAAGGATATGCGTGTATGGAAAGAGGAAGTTTTTGGTCCTGTTTTACCTGTGATTTCGTTCAAGACTGAGGACGAAGCAATCGCGCTTGCAAATGATACGTCCTATGGATTGGGAAGCAGAATTTTGTCAAAGAACAAAGAGCGTGCAAAGCGTGTAGCTGCAAGGCTTGAAGCCGGAACTGTTGAAATAAACGGAGCAAGCAGGTGGCTCTCTTGTAACCCTTTTGGTGGCTACAAAAATTCCGGTATGGGCCGCGAGCATGGCATTGTTGGTTTTCGTGAATTATGTCAGATAAAAGTTGTGTCGATAGAAAAATAGTTTATTACTAGTTAATTTATTTCTAATAAAAATTTTCTTATTTCTTAATATGTTCTTTTGCTTAAGGTTTTCTTCTTAATAAAATCCTGTAATATACTTTCTTTTGACTGGTAGCTACTTTTCTTTTCAAAAGAAAAGGAGTTAGAAGGTGCAGTCCAGTTAAGGAACGGAGCCTCGACTCCGCATATTTGGCGTTCTATCAATAATCAAACTTGTAAAAGTTTGTTGCACTGTCGTATGTAATGAATATTTCTTGCTCGAGCCGAAAGACGCGTAGCGTCAGTCAGTTATCAAACAAAAAATAAAGGAGGTGATCCAGCCGCACGTTCCCGTACGGCTACCTTGTTTATCGCTCCAAGAGCGGACTCTTAAAGTTACGACTTAACCCTCCTTGCAAACTTTTGATTCAAATCGCTCAGCGCGAGCTTCACCAAAAGTTCACTCGGATGGTTTGACGGGCGGTGTGTGCAAGGAGCAGGGACGTATTCAGCGAAAGATTCCACAAGAGCAAATACATCATAGTGCTGCTGTTACTGAAATACCTGAAATCATCCGCCCAGTCTAAAATCATCGCCTCGTTAAAGGCTCTTAGTCAAACCGTTCTGATATCAGAAAATCAGTCGCCAAAAAATCATCTTGCACTTGCTCATATGATGACCTTCGCTTACTAGGGATTCCGGCTTCACGAGGGCGAGTTTGCTGGACTGTTACCGCTTTTCTACCCAACCACTAAAAGTTTTCTTAATTAAACCCTGTTTTTCCAGATTTTTTATATGTCTGGATACTGTATATGGCAATCTTCTTGTTTTCAAGCAAATTTCATAGATGTCTGCCCCTTCAGAATTTTTTATCATTCTTAGAACATCGTCTTTGATTAATCTGCTCTTTTCTGTTTTGCCTGCTCTTTCACAAAGCAATAAAGCCCATTTGTCTTTTCCCTTATCGGCCATTGGACCGGCAATACTGTATATTTCTTTGAAACCAGTATTGCTTAACTTAAACCAATATTCGTTTTTATTTCCAAGTTTTGAGATTCTTTGACTTGCCACCCAGTCATGGGTTTTGCAAATGCCAAAAATCACTTTCAATTGATTAAAGTTAGATTCGGCTTGTGTAATTGCTGGTTTTTGTGCACCGTTAAATGCGAATTCGAATTCGATTAATGGTAACAAAATAGTTGCAGCAATTTCTTTGGACTCCATTGCTTTTACGTATACAGATTTTGAGGGTGTACTCATACTCTCTATTTAGTGAGTGCTATAAAATAGTTTTTCGTTAACAATCTTGCAGCCCTCGATCCGAACTAAGCGTAGGTTTAAGAGATTGGCTTCACCTTACGGTGTTGCATCTCGTTGTCCTACGCATTGTAGGCCGCGTGTATCCCCATAAATTCAGGCCATACTGACATCGGCTAGGAGAACGTGATCACTTCGATTCCAATTCTTTTAGTTTTTGCAATAATTTTGCCTTAGGTGTTTCTGTGAGTATCCATTGATACATATCCGGATCATGTTTGATGTCATAAATAATATCGACATCTGATTTATCCGAAAATTGTATACCAATCTGCTGTAGCAATTCCAAAATTTTATTGTCAGATAATGCAATAACACGCATTATCAACTGCTCAGCTTCTTCATGTGAATACTCATTTTTCATGGCAAAATATATAATGGAATCCTTTAACACTTTCCCCTATCTGCCGTAGCCCGCTCCTTCCTCTGTTTTAGCAACAGCGGTCCCGCTAGAGTGCTTGTCCTCCGGAGAGAACGGTAGCAACTAACGGCACGGGTCTCGTTCGTTTCGTGACTTAACACGACACTTCACAGCACGAACTGACGACGGCCATGCAGCACTTCTCAGCTTGTCAGGTAACCCCTTTAGAGTGACCCTCATTCTGCTGTCTGTCCACATTTAGAAGCCCATTTTAATTACGACTTCTAAATTTCATGGGTAAGGTTCCTGGCGTTGAATCCAATTTTCGGCTTAGAACAGAAACAACTGTTCTAATAAACCGCAGCCTCCACCCCTGGTAGTGCTCCCCCGCCAAATTGGGGAAAATATCCTGATAAATAATTCTAAGTCTAGACACAATTTTTATTCTAATCGTATGTCTGATCAAAAATTTACTCAAAATAGTTCAGGTTATTTTCTTTCCCTTAAGTTTGTTGATTTAAATCAACAATTCAATTCCATTGATTTATAGTTTCAACCTTGCGGTCGTACTTCCCAGGCGGCCCTCTTAACACCTTCGCTACGGCACCGCAGAACCTCGAAGGTTGTGCGACACCAAGAGGGCATCGTTTACAGCGTGGACTAACGGGGTATCTAGAACTCCTTTTACATAATTTTTTCACTTACAGTTTTTGACTGCAAGCTACTTTTTTGAAAAAGGAGCTTATCTAATCCCGGATTAGTCTGTATAGGATTTTGTCCTAAAACAGTTTGCTCCCCACGCTTTCGTCCCTCACTGTCAGACCCGTTCTAGTCGGGCGCCTTCGCCACAGGTAGTCCTTCATGGATTAAAAGATTTTACTCTTACCCGTGAAATACTCCCGACCTCTCCCGGTCTCGAGTCTGATAGTATCTCCAGCCGTTTCGACAGTTTGCTGCCGAATTTAGTGTTCGAGAAAAACATGCTATTCGAACAGTAAATACAGAATAGCTTCGCTATTCTCGGATTTCACCAGAGACTTATCAAACCAGCTACGGACGCTTTAGGCCCAATAAACGTGACTACCACTTGAGGCGCGGTTATTACCGCGGCGGCTGGCAACCGTTTGGTAGAAGACGAGAACATTTTGCTTAGCACCAAATGAAAATTAAAAATGCCGCCCTGTTTCATTTAGACTATAATTTTTAGCTCTCGGTCTACTCTTACCCACCTCTTATTCGTGCACCTTTTTACAGTGCACAAAAGATACCGCATTGCGATATCACTCAGAATTCCCTCGTCACACTTTCGTGCATTGCGAAGTTTTCGCGCCTGCTGCGCCCCGTAGGGCCTGGCTTCATGTTTTCTGTTCGCAGAACAGATCACCAAATGACGCACAAAGTGCGTCTGTCGGCAAATTCAGAATGTCAGCCCTTGAAACATACTGAAGTATTTCATGTCCATTCTGCAAATCTCAGAAGCCATCTCCGGGCAATCGCTCTCACGACCCGTACGGATTACAGTCTTGTTGAGCAATTACCTCAACAACAAACTAATCCGACGCAGTCCCATCCTACAGCACATTGCTGCTTTAAGCGAAGATGCCTTCCAGCAATTATCGCCTATCTGATATTACGCCCACTTTCGCGGGATTATCTCAGTCCTTAGGGCAGGTTAACTACGTGTTACTGAGCAGTTCGGCCTGTATTGCTACAGATGCCTCGCATGGCTAAGCCGAATCCTGATAGTAGTAGTCTCCGGCGGGATCAACCGGAATTGAATGGAGTTACATTACCATTGATGATACGATTTTTACATCGTTCATTTCTTATGTCCCTATTACTCACTAATAGAGTTTTGCCTATCTGCGCCTTCATCTGACGGCTGCAAGCAGTCGTCTTCATTTTATTCAACTGTCCGAATAGATTCGGTCATACAAGACAAGAGTCTATCGTCCCGAATCAAACGCCTGGACAGTCAATTGACTAATGTGTCAATATGATTGTTTGAAACAGCGTCCGGAATGCGAATACAATCCAGATCTGTAGCACAGCCAAGAGCAACTACTTCCCGGCCGTGATAGCGAATAAATTCGCTACAGGTAAACCAAAGATTTACCGTGAATGCATAGAAATGTTTGCCAAACTCCTATGCCCGTAACACCACTATTAGTGATAGACATGCTTTTAAACCTTTGTTTTGCTCATGAATTGTTATGGTAAAAAGGAAAATCTTCGGTCGTACAATCTCCGGCGGTCGTATGGAATTTCGTTATCCGAACGAAGAAGAAAAAGTCGATAATAGTCCACAGGCAGTTGCGTTTAGGGATGAATTCCACTTCTGGCAAAATCATCCACATAAGTGGTGGTGGAATCATAACAAAAATAAAGTCAAAAAATTTGCAATTGTATGCTGCATAATTATAATTGGTGGAATAGTAATTCTTTTTAATAGATAATTCTGAAATCCTTGAACAATCCAGTGTACGCAATCCACTCGATATCGATCTTATGCACCGTAGCTTTTTCCGGTCCATTGTGGAGCAGCTCGATGAGGGATTCGATTTTATTCTTCTCGCCCTCAACGAACACTTCAACAGTCCCGTCGCCAAGATTTTTCACGTAGCCTTTCAATCTTAATTGCTCTGCATGCCGTTTAGTAAAAGAGCGGAACGAAACGCCCTGCACGATGCCGTGGACTTTCAGTCGCGCTGTTTGCATCCTATTATGTATTCAGAAAAAGATTAAACGTAAGGAGCCATAGCTCTCAGGATTTCGTATGCCGTAGCTCTTCGATTCGCTGCTTTTGTTATGGCACTGCCTACTACAAGCACAGAGTTGTGACAGTCTTGTATAGCTCTATCAGGCGTGTACAACTGTTTCTGGCCTTCTCCGGCGTTGCCGCCCCATTCGATACCAGGCGTGACGTAGAGAAAATCAGATCCGAATTCCTTTTCCAAAGCGCCTGCTTTGTTTGCAGGACAGACGATTCCTGCAAGTCCCCATTCCCTTGCAAGTTCAGTTCTCCTCCTCACCAAATCATCATATTTTATCCCGAGATGTTGTGCTGCAAGATCTTCATCGTTAAGGCTCGTTAGAACTGTCACGCCTATGACGTAAGGAACCTTCCCCTTCATTTCAGCGGAAGTGCCTGCCCTGTAAGCACCCTCAACAGCTTTTCTACACATTTTTTCCCCGCCCGCGACGTGAACATTAAACATCCTGACGCCAGGTACAGTAGCAGCTACCGCGGCACCATAAACAGTCTGCGGTGTATCGTGGAATTTAAGGTCGAGGAAAACGTTTGGTTCTTTGTATGGTGAATTTTCATAAATACGTGCAACTATTGGTACGCCTGCATTGCAGGCTGCAGTGTGCAATTCTTTCCCTATTTTGAATGAACCAACGTTACCAGCAAGCTCCATGGCTAGAGACAGTCCATCTGCTACAGTCGGCGTGTCAACTGCAAGACATATTCTTTGACGTGCAGTTTCTTCTTTCTGAGTTAACATTTGTACCATGATTATTCCTCTGTTGTGAATGTTCTATTCAACGGATAAAAACCTGACATCAATTACAGCCAGGTTGCGAAAGAATTACAAGCAGTTCGTATTTCATTTTCTATCAGACCTCGGATATCCGTGCCGTTCACCCCAGTTGAATTTGTCGCTATGCCACGCTTCCGTTTCCCGTATATATTCGTCGCTTACGCCGAACCCCTTTGCGCCGCCCAGAAGATCGTGGAAAGTAAGTAGCGTAAACAGCCTGCAGGACAGTGAGTCAAGCAGCTTTTCGGCTTCAGGGAATTCATAGGTCGTTATAGCCACGCAGTTATTGACTGAGCCGCCTGCATTTCTTAGCGCGCGCACTGCTGTGGCAAGGCTGCCTGCTGTCGACACTGCATCCTCCACGGGAAGAATTTCTTTGCCGTCAAGCCTTTGGTCTTTTGGTATGCAGCCTATCTCGCCGGTCTTTGGGTCGACATAAATAAAATCTGCTTTCAGACTGTTCGCCAGAGTCGTGCCGAAAGATTGGGGAGCTGTTTTAAGCCCTGCTATAATGTCATATTTTAGACCGTTGTGGGTAATCAAATCACGAAGGCCCCTGTTGACAAGCAACCTGTGTTCGTACGATAATAGCAGTCTGTCATGGTCTGTGTATACGGGCATCCAGAAGCCGCTTGTCCATTGATGCGGATGACCGGGATCTATGATTACTGAGCGGCTTTCGTACGCTGCTTCTACAAGTCTGTCTTTGTAAGAACGTCGCGGCATTCGTATACTAAGAAAAGAAGTTATAAAACGCTTGGGACACATCACGTTAAAATTACCGCATATCTTTCGTGCCGCGTATAGAATGCCATGCGCAGAAGCCGTACGCGCTCTCCATCACCATGAACGCGCCTATGGCAATGCCAACAATATTCCACGGACTCTGAAGTGCAAGAAGCGAATAGTCAGCAATCAGCGCGCCGACTATCGCGCGTGCTGCCCTGTTCTTCGGTCCTATATTCTGTTTCATATTAATCTTCCC
>DATDXH010000010.1:0-8902 GCA_035289405.1 archaeon
GAAATCTCAAAAAACACCAAGCTGATCGAGAAAACAAACGTATATGAGACTGATGGGCCGCATAATAGGTCCACCGTGGTCTTTGAGGCACTGGAACTCATTGACGACTTTTCCAGGATTTCTTTCAGGTTCGAACTGCTGGGAGAGGACGGGCTGCTCAGGGCGAACGTTCGTGGCGGGCTTAAACTTCGCATAGACGAGACGGGTTTTTTCAGCCAGGTATTTTCCGATTACTACGTAAGGACTATATTCCCTATATTGCAGAAAATATCCGAGGACAGAATAAAATTTTTTGGTGAAAAAATAGACAAACTGATAAACGAGTGACGATACTTTTCCTTATTTATTTAATCTATAGCATGTGACACAATTATTTGGACATATTATGGTATGATGTCACTGCTACGCACGGAAAATTTCATTTTCCGGCGCACCAAAAAGCTTTGCTTTTTGCGTGTATGCAGATGACATTATTTTGTATAAAAACTAATGTCATCTACTATATGGACATTGCTCTCTCGATCTGGATCCCATCTTCCGTCACTAAAGCCGTATACAAAGAAGATGTGATCATTGATCGCCTGATTACTCTACCTTTCTCAGCGTATTAAGAAGTTCTGATGCGCGTGCCACGCTTATCTTGTTTTCTGCCAGCATCATGCTCGTGACCGCTGGGACCTCGTCGTGCGTGGCGCCGGCTGCGAGTGCTATGTTGTTCGCATGCAGCTTCATGTGGCCCTTTTGTATGCCCTCCTTTACCATTGCCCTCATCGCCGCAAAATTGTTTGCCAGGCCTACAGATGCCACGATCTCTGACAGCTCGTTGGCGTGTTCTGCGTTCAATATTTTTATCGAAATCTTTGCTATCGGATTTGAATTTGTGGTGCCACCAACCACGCCTGCCACCATTGGAAGTTTTATGCTGCCAACCAGGTTCCCGTTGCTGTCTTTTCTGTACTGGGTCAATGGCTTGTAACCGTCTATAGCTGCGAATGCGTGAGCGCCGGCTTCGGCTGCGCGAAAATCGTTGCCTGTCGCGACGAGAACCGCGTCTATGCCGTTCATTATACCTTTGTTGTGCGTTGCGCACCTGAAAGGATCGGCGACGGCAAATTCGTAAGCGTCAAGAATACCTTCGATCACGTCATCGCCAAGAACATCCCTCTTCCAGACCGCCTCGGCGTATGTGAGCCTATAGACTGCAAGATTAGAAATTATCTTTAGCACGGATCTGGCGCCTGTCAGCTCCTCAATAAAAGGCGCGACGGACTCGCACATTGTATTAACGGCGTTTGCGCCCATCGCATCCCTGACGTCAACGAGCAGATGCACGATCGTCATCTTTCCCCTCGCGCTGTCTATTACCCTAACCTCTATGTCCTTTAGACCGCCTCCTAACTTGATAAGTGTGGAATCCTTGCTGTTGGCGATTTCAAAAATATTATCTTTTGCCGCCATTATTTTTGTTTTTGAATCCGGAGGAGCGTCCATTAACTGTATTTGTCCTATCATTATTGGCGGGCCGCTTTTCGCTGTGAAACCTAATGGGCGTGCCAGTTTAGCCGCGTGACTTGCCGCGGCGACTACAGACGGCTCCTCTATTGACATCGGGATGAGCACTTCGCGCCTGTTGATAATGAAATTCGTGGCTATGCCCAGCGGCAGTTCTATTGTGCCAATAACATTCTCTATCATCTTATCGGATTTTGCAAGGGACAGGCAACCTGTTTTCCTCAAGAGCTCGCCTTCCTCTTCCGTCAGGTTGCACATATCCTTGACAATTTTCAGCCTCTCGTCAACGCTAAGCTCGTAAAAGCCCGATATATCACTGCGCATAAGTTCACTACAGCTAGTTTGTACATTACTTATTAAAAGAATTCACTATTTCCACATGTCGCCTATGGAAACCTCGCTGGTCTTGTACAGAAGCGCCTTTTTCCTTTTCTTGAAACTTGACAAAAAGAGAATAACTATGTCAGCAATCACCTCTATTGCCAATATCATTATATTTACCGTCGGAAGCATCTGCCACGTCAAATGAATATATGCTGCCAATATCAAAAATTTTGCTTTGGTGCGCCTTACAGAAGCCTTAGGCAATGCCATGAGGACGACCAACGGTGCCAGTGCTGCCGCCATGGCAAGTGGAAAATAGGAACCGAGGTAAGGACCTGTTACCATAGTACCAGCCACTAGCGCTCCGGCAATCGCGAATATCACCGAAATTATTACCTTCTTGCTTGTGAGTTCGTACGATGTGTAGGCGTCGCGGACTCTCACAAAAAACAGCGGCCAGTAAAGAAAGCCGACAAAAAGGAGAACATAATATTCTAGTCCCAGCATGTACCACACCTGCATTACACAAATATTATATCGTCAGTTGTGTTTATATTTCAGGACGTGCCAATTAATCATATGCTTGAATCGTTGCTCAGACCGAAAACTGCCGAGAAGAAACCATGGGATGTGTTCTTCATTGCAATTTTCTTCTCGATAATAGGCGTCGCTTTCTCGTTGCAACTATTTCCTTCACAGGCTTCGGTTTTCTCCGTATCGCTCATAACTATTATGTTCATGCCATTTTTCCAAAAGCTGTTCGCGGTAGAAGAAAAGAAGGACTATAAACTGCACAGTAACCTTCTGATGAGGCATAGGCAGCTTTTCTATGTTTTTGGCACATTCTTCATAGGCACCATAGTTGCGCTCAGCTTCATTTACGTTTTCTTTCCGAGTGCCCGCGGTGCGTTTTCTCTGCAGGAAAGCTGGTATAGCTCTCAGGGGACGATAACGGGCAACGCCGTCGCTGAAAATGATTTTACGATATTCCTATTGAATAACACGCAGGTCCTTATCATAACATTTGCGTTGTCCGCAATATTCGGCGCGGGGGCGGTTTTCATTCTTGTATGGAATGCGTCCGTGATAGCCGTGTACGTAGGTTTTGTGATCAATAACTTCATACGAGACGGCATATCCCCACAACTCGCATACGTGCTTGGCGTACCTCTGGGCCTTGGTTCGATTGCACTGCACGGCATACCTGAAATAGGCGCGTATTTTGTCGCTGCGCTGGCCGGCGGCATGCTTTCTGTGGGTATAATACGTGAGAAGCTGAAAGGACACTTCAAGAAGATTTTTGCCGATTCGCTCCTCTTTTTAGCATTAGCCGAAGTGTTGATAGTAATTGCTGCCTTGCTCGAGGCTTACGTGTGACAGCCTGGGCTGTGTTTTTGTAATTGTAATAAATTGCTATTTTGTTGTTGTAGTATCTTTATAAAAATTCCTGCCAATTTGTATGCATGAAAAAATATGCTGTTGTTTTTGAATTTGATGAATCTGAGATTGGTGGCTTATTAAAATCACTGGAACACAGCGGATTTATGGTACTTGAGGGGACGTATGATAGGCATATTTACCATTCATCTGCACCTGATGATACTGCCGTTGGCAACGCTGAGAAAAATTTTGACGGCATTCATCTGTACATTTTCGAGGGTGTCGAAAACAACCCTCTACATGGGTTTTTGGAGAGGTACACATCTTCAGAAGATCCTTCTGCTAATTCTGGTAAAGATGACAGATCACTAACCCCATTGCCCCATGCCTAAAAATATCCCGTTTATGCGCTATAATGTACTTTTGTTGTTTTTGTGAGGTACCTAATGTCAAGGACTCCCACGTTTATGCTGGATTTGTTAAATATAGAGTCCTTGAGCAATTCGCATTCATTATACTGTGTAGCAGAATGCGAAGTTTAAAAGTATTGTGGTTTACTATCTGAGCATGCAAGTTGGAATAGTCGGCTACGGCGCTTACATACCGCGTTTCAGGATAAAGGTCGAGGAGATCGCGAAGGTCTGGAACACCAATGCGGCTGCCATCAAGGACGGGCTTCTTGTCGATGAAAAAAGCGTCCCGAACGATGATGAGGATACCGTAACAATATCTGTTGAAGCTGCGCGGAATGCGCTTGCCCGTGCTGGAATACAGGGCAGCAAGATAGGCGCTGTTTACATTGGCAGCGAATCGCATCCTTACGCTGTAAAGCCTAGCGGCACGATTGTCGCCGAAGCACTTGGAATTGGCCCAAATTATAGTACAGTAGACACACAATTTGCATGCCGTGCTGGGACGACTTCTATGTACATTTGTATGGGTTTAGTAAAATCAGGAATGATTGATTATGGCCTGGCTATTGGTGCCGACACAGCACAAGGCAGGCCTGGAGATGCGCTTGAGTATACTGCTGCCGGAGGCGGCGCTGCGTTTGTTATAGGCAGGGACCCGCTTGCAGTTATGGAAGATGTTTATACCTACACGACCGACACACCTGACTTTTGGCGTAGGCCTGGTGAAGAGTTTCCCAGTCATGGCGGACGATTCACTGGAGAACCCGGTTATTTCAAGCATATTACATCAGCAATAAATGGCTTGATGGAAAAAATGGGATTGAAACCTAACGACTTCGATTATGCGGCTCTGCACATGCCAAACGGGAAGTTTCCGCTGCGCGCTGCCAAGATGGTCGGACTTGATAAAGAAAAAGTACTCCCAGGTTTAATCGTTACAAAAATAGGAAACACATACGCTGGTTCAAGCGTGCTTGCTCTGACACAGATACTTGATACCGTCGCGAAACCTGGACAAAGAATTTTACTAGCTTCGTATGGTTCTGGCGCCGGCGGCGATGCGTTCTCTTTTATTGTTACTGATAAGCTCTTAGAGAGAGTCAGTCTAGCTAAAAGAACACAGGACTACATTGACAAAAAAACTTACTTAAGTTATGGCGAATACGTCAAGCTTAGAAGGAAGTTGAAGGTGTAAAAATGACATACAAACCTGACAAAATGGACAACGCTACTATTGTTGACGCTGCGGCGGCTTGGCATATTGCAACCAATCATTATGGTTTAGTAGACGTGGATGGTGTAACAGAATATTGTGGTGTAAGGGAAAAGGCAATTAAACTTATAGACTGCCTTGTAGACCGGGGTATTTTGGAATTAAAAAGAATGTTTGGAGTTTCTACCTTTGGCGATTTCGGCATGAAAACGTCAAGAATGAGGTATGCACTTACTAACGAAGGGCGGTTCTTGGCCGCGTCTTATGGGGAGCTGCGATCATGAGAAATGTTGCTGTTGTCGGTGTCGGGCAGACCGAGTTCGGGGAACGCTGGGACAAATCGCTCAGGGATTTGATAGTTGAAGCGGGAAACATGGCACTTAATGATGCAGGCATTGATCGAAAGGGTGTCCAATCCTTGTTTATCGGATGCATGTCTTCTGGCAGGTACACCGGGCAGGAACACCTTGGTGCTTTGGCCGCTGATGTCCTGAATATGCGCGTTCCTGCCACAAGGTACGAAGGTGCTTGTGCTTCCGGCTCGCTGGCATTCAGGAATGCTTACATTGATGTCGCTTCCGGCCGCCATGATTGTGCCATAGTTCTTGGCGTCGAGAAGATGACGGACGTAAAAGGGTCTGAGGCGATTACTTCGCTAGCGGCTGCGGGCGACCAGGAATGGGAAGCTTCCATAGGGCTGACGTTTGCCGGGCTGTATGCGTTAATGGCGCGCAAGCATATGCATGATTTTGGTACGACGCGTGAGCAGATGGCGATGGTTTCTGTTAATAATCACAAGAATGGAGTTGCAAACAAATGTGCACAATTCCGTTCTACTATAACAGTTGACGATGTTCTCAAGTCTTCGCTGGTTGCTGATCCGCTTCGCTTGCTCGACTGCTCGCCTATAACGGACGGCGCGGCCGCGCTAGTATTGATGAGTGAACAGATGGCGAAGAAAATGGCAAAACCGGTATGGGTTCTGGGAAGCGGGCAGGGCTCGGACACCCTCGCACTTCATGACCGCGCTTCGTACACGGAAATGGTTGCGACGAGGGCTGCTGCCAAAGAAGGACTTGCAGAAGCGGGCCTGAAAATAAATGATATGTCTATGCTCGAAGTTCATGATTGTTTTTCAATAAACCAGATAATTGCCTTGGAAGATTTAGGGCTTTGCGAGAAAGGCAAAGGTGGCAAGTTTGTAGAGGCTGGTCACATAAAATTAGAAGGGTCTATGCCTGTTAATACAACTGGCGGCCTGAAGGCCGGAGGTCATCCCGTTGGCGCTACAGGTGTAAGACAAATAATTGATATTGCAAGACAGCTAAGGGGTGACAGCTGTAATCAGCTCAAATCACCTAAATATGGCTTAAACTTAAATGTTGGCGGTTCAGGAGCAACTGCTGTGATAAATGTTTTTGGAAAAGAGGCTAAAAAATGAGTATGGCTGAACAATTAGAATATGGCGATATACTTCGTATAACAGAAATGACAAACGGCAGGCATTACGTTGTCAATTACATACGTGGAGACAATGAATCTATAACAGTTACTCGTGATCCATACGACGAACATTGTGAAATGACTTACAAAAGAGGGGACGTCGAGATAAGTGTAATAAGTCGTATTGATGATATCGACAGGATAGTTATCTAAATATGCCACATAGATCGTCTGTTCCAATGTCGTGGAGACTAAGAAACAGCAGGTATACACTTACAGGCACCGTTTGTGCTTGTGGTAAGATGTATATGCCGCCGCGCGCTGTCTGCGAGTGCGGGTATGAAACAAAGCCTTTCACGTTTTCTGGCAACGGTGAGATAATAAGTCATACTGAGATACATGTCGGGCCTGCTGGATTTGAAAATACGCCGTACAATGTCGCACTTATCAAGCTTGAAGAGGGTCCTGTTATCAGCGGATTGGTTGTTGATGACAAGATAGAGATAGGCCAGAAGGTCAAGGCTGTTTTCCGCCGCCTTTCAATAGATGGTCATGAAGGTTTGATTTCATACGGTTTTAAATTCGAGGCAATTTAATTATAGTTGAACAAGTAAAGATTCCGGATATGATTTTTACTTGTTTACATACAAGGAGAACCTTTGGTTCTCCTGTACAGGTGAAGCGAAGCTTCACCTTGTATAGCTCACAGGTGTATAATATCTTGATTATTAACCTGTAGAGCTATAATTACTACATTAATTTTACGGGTGTAGAAATGACCAAGGTTGCGTATTTCAGTATGGAAATTGGACTTGAAAGTTCTATGCCGACTTACACAGGCGGGCTTGGGGTTCTTGCTGGCGACACAATAAAATCTGCTGCTGATGTTGGTATACCACTTGTCGGTATTACGTTGCTACCGAGACAGAGGTTTGTACAAGAACTTAATGGCGGACAGACAGAACGGTACGAATTGTGGAAGCCAGAAAATTATATGACGCTTGACAATGAACATGTAACTGTACGTCTTTATGGCCGTGACGTAGGCGTACATGCCTGGAGATACGATGTCGAGGGGCGAAAAGGTGTTGTTCCTGTTTATTTTCTTGACACGTCCGGTAACGGAAATAGTAAAGACGACGAAAATATTATACCGGGAATTTATCAGGGCAACAGGCTTGCACAAGAAGCTGTTTTGGCGATAGGCGGCATGAAACTTCTCGAGCGGCTTGGCTATGACCCTCATGTATTTCATATGAATGAGGGGCATTCTGCCCTGCTTACACTGTATCTTTTTAACAAACTTCATGACATGGAAAAAGTCAGGGACAAATGCGTATTTACTACTCACTCTCTTGTTGCTGGACATGACGAATTCAACTACGACGAGGTTAGGGATGCGCTTGATGGGTTTTTGCCGTCAAATGTGCACGAACTTGTACAATACCCGACATTGCATATGACAAGACTTGCGATGAATTCGAGCAGGGCTATGAACGGCGTTTCCAAAAAACATGGCGCTGAGACCAGAAAATTCTATAACAGAGATGACATCTCTTCAATAACAAATGGTGTGCATCAATCATGGGTGTGTCCCGAGTTTGCCGCGCTATACGACGCTGAATTGCCTGGCTGGCGGGAAGATATGGAGAAGCTGGCAGGTGCGAGTGGAATTGATATTTCAAAAATTAGAAACGCTCACAGGTCGGCAAAACAGGTTGCTGTGGATTTTATTCAGGATAAAACCGGAGTAAAATTTGACATGGACTTGCCGATTGTTTCGTGGGCCAGACGTATCGTGGAATACAAAAGGCCGTGGTTACTGTTCAGAGATCCGGAAAGGCTTGCAAACATGTTTAGGGGTAAAGGCCAGGTCGTTTATTCTGGCAAGACACATCCTGATAACATTGAGGGCAAGCGTACAATTGCATATATTTTGGGGCAGCTTGCAAACCTTAGAAGATGTGGTGTAAATGCCGTATACGTACCTGACTATAACATGGAGACATGCAGCGTCCTCAGTTCCGGTTCCGATATATGGCTTAACACACCAAGGGTGCCATTAGAAGCCTCTGGCACGAGCGGCATGTGTGCCGCACTTAACGGTGTGCCACAGCTTGGTACGCTTGATGGTTGGTGGCCTGAGGGTTACCAAGAGGGTGAGACTGGGTGGGCTATTGGTGATGGTGGTTCTAACGACGATCATGATGCTAAATCTTTGCACGAAAGACTGTCTATGTTATTGGGTACAGACATATCAAATACCATGCGCGGTTCAATCAGAAATGGTGTTACCCACAATACCGATCGTATGGTAGGTGAGTATGCCAAAGTGTGGGGTGTTTGAAAATTCACACTCCACTATTTTCGTACAAAAGAACAGGTTCTTTTGGCGGCTTAGAAAATCTTTGGTTTTCTCAAGGCAAACACCAGTCCTTGAAAATTTATTACTGGTTTTGGTTGTAGTTATAGTCATACAAGGAAATAAGCGGTATATTACTTCCTTGTTGACTATACAAGGTGAAGCGAAGCTTCACCTGTACAGGATAATCTTCGATTATCCTTGTATGTGATCCAAATATGTGGGTATCCCGATTTATTATTTGGATCACTATAT
>DATDXH010000011.1:0-16428 GCA_035289405.1 archaeon
GACATGCCAAACAGCTTCGCTGTTTGAGCATAAGAACCACTGTAATAACGTGGCTCATAAACTTCAAGATGCCACTGGTCTGCTCAAAGAATCAAAGATTCTTTGGCATGTTGGAAAGCTCTGCTTTCCAAACATATTGACCAGTGGTTCTTCACACAAAATAATGTCATCTGCATACGCGCAAAAAGCAAAGCTTTTTGGTGCGCCGGAAAATGAAATTTTCCGTGCATAGCAGTGACATCATAATATGTCCAAATAATTGTGTCACATGCTATAGTTCCCAAGGAAGTAATACTAGTTTGTTTCCTTGGAGAACTATAAAGGCTTATAGTTATAGTGATCCAAATAATAAATCGGGATACCCACATATTTGGATCACATATAGATGTCATGATAAAATCCGCCTCACAATAGTAAAGTGAGGTGGATTGCATGTATGTAGGATTGGACGTTCATAAAGACTTTTGTCAGGCAGCTTTCCTGGATTGCGAAGGAAAGCTCGTAAGGGAAGAAAGATTTGAAAACACTGTTTCTGGACTGGAAGAGCTTGCGCAAGCTACGCGAGAACAGGAGGTTGTCATGGAGTCTTCGACTTCTTCCATGCACGTTTATGACGCATTGCACGAAACGTGCAATGTCAAAGTGGCGCATCCAAGCAGGGTCAAGGCCATTGCTTCTGCGCGCATAAAGACTGACAAGGTCGATGCAAAGATACTCGCTCATTTGTTGAGGGCTGACCTGATACCGGAATCATATGTGCCGTCAAAGCAACACAGACAAGCGAGGCTCCTGGTCAGGCAGAGAGCCTCGCTTGTCGAAGTAAGGACGCAGATAAAGAACAAGATACACGCGCTTATGACAAGAGAAGGGATAAAGATGCCCTTCAAGGACTCGTTCGGAAAAAAGACACTTTTGTTTCTCAAATCCGTGGATATTGGAGAAGCCCAGAGGGCTTCTCTTGATTCGCTTCTTGCTGTGCTAGAAACTATGGACAAGCAGGTGAAGCAATTCGACAGGCGTGTCACTGACTGCGCTTCAGAAGACGAATACGCAAAACTTCTTGTGACGCACACTGGAGTTGGATGGCTCACTGCCCTTGCAGTATCAAGCGAGATATGCGACATAACACGATTCTCGTCGCATAAGAAGCTCTGCTCGTATTTCGGACTTGTGCCGTCTGTCTATCAGTCCGGCAACGCGAACAGAAAGGGCAGCATAACGAAACAGGGCAACACAATGCTGCGCTCACTGCTGATACAATGCGCATGGAGCGCTGTAAAATATTCGCCAAGATTCAGGAGAAAATACAACAAACTGAGAAAGAAGACAGGCAACCAAAAAGCAATAGTTGCCGTAGCAAGAACAATCGTTGTTGACATGTATTTCATGCTGGTGAGAAACGAAACTTACAAAGAGAGAAAGGGAGGAAAACCCGTTGTTAACTTGGTCCCTAGACCGCCATATAGATTGGGTTCCTCCCCTCTGCACGACTCGACACCATGTGCTTCGAGCACGAATAGGAGAATGTCGTGAGGTCTCTCAACAATAATTTAAGGAGATGAAAATAAGAATGTAATGTTACAGGCGGATTTTATCATAGGAGTCAACAAGGAAGTAATATACCGCTTATTTCCTTGTATGACTATAATAGCGGCAAAATCTTTAAGTATTTAAGTGACTTTAACTTAATATTAAGTGATGATAGTCATATCGCCTCACGCAAGAGATGCTATGCAACAGCATGCAATAACAGAGGACGATGTTATGGCTGCATTGGTGGATGGCGAGATTGAATTTGAGATTTTTGTTAGAGGAGAAAAAAGATATGGCAATGCGCTTATTCAAAAGCACAGGAAAATTGTAGTGGTATGGACTTATAGAAATTCAAAGAAAAGAATAATAACTTGCTACCCTTTGAGAAGGGGGATCTGATATGAAAATAGTATGCACAAAATGTAAGGAAGAGATGAAAAAGGTTATTTTAGATAAATATGAGTACGTTAAAAATTTTCCTCTGTATAACATTCCAGCTTACCAATGCAAGAACTGTGGAAATTTATTTTTCACAGAAAAAATGGTTAACGACATGGAAAAAAGAACAGAAGAACTAAAAATACATTCTTTCGGCTTTGAGCGCACAATAGCAACTTCCGGCAAAGGTTTGGTTATAAGAGTGCCTTCTGATCTTGCTTCCCACTTAAAACTAAAAGAGGGGGAAAGTATCAAAATTATACCTGTTAATCACAAGGGCTTTGTTGTAGAAAGAATTCGTGTGAAAGACTGAGAAATGGCAGCGGCACCAAAAGTGCGGATGGGGTATA
The DNA here is from genome assembly GCA_035289405.1 of archaeon. Taxonomy (GTDB): domain Archaea; phylum Aenigmatarchaeota; class Aenigmatarchaeia; order GW2011-AR5; family GW2011-AR5; genus GW2011-AR5. The sequence continues at coordinate 2,322 of DATDXH010000011.1, forward strand.
CAAAGAAGATATGATTTCAGTTCATATTCGGTCTTTAGATCGCAGATATTTATGCTGATAATTTTAGTGTCTTTTATAGTTGTCCAACTTAATAAAATGGATATGCTATAAAAGTTGAACACTATAAGTAAACCCAGTTATAATACCGGGTTATTTACTGGGTTTACTATATCAGTCTAATTTGTTCTGGACAGCCCATAATTAGCTTACAAAGGGCCAGGCTACTGACTTATGCCACATGCCGAGTTACTACTCCGCGCTCTGCCGGATTTCCTTTGCTATTTTCGGGCCCAGTATCTTTGCCAGCGCGGCTTCGTCCGTCTTCTTTATGTCCACCGCTGTCTTGATCCCTGCTGCGTATAACTTCCTTGCACGGGCGCGGCCTATCCCCTTTAGTGTTACAAGTTTCAGCAGTTCTTCTTTGACGCCGTGCTTTATCTGAAGCTTTACTTTGTTCAAGTTGTTTGCTATTTCCTTTATTCCTAGCAAAACTGCCAGCTCGCTCGCTGCGTATAACATCCATTCCGCGTTTGTCGTCTTGTTGTAGAGCTCGCCCGGCGTTGTGCCGAACTTTTCCATTATTTTATCCTCACCCGTCTCGTTTGTCCACTCCTTCAGCATGAGAGCGGTTTTGAAACTGTTCAGGAAATCCTCATATTCAACGTCCCACACGTCAGGACCTTCTATGTCTGCTTTTACAAGCTCATGCTCCATGTCCTCGAACTCGCTCTTCTTGACGGACAGGAGCGGCTTCATCTCGTCGCACTGACATATCATCATAAGATTCTGCACGGGCGAGTCGTCCTCGCTGACAACGCTCAATATGAAATTCGCGGAGACTGGGTCCACGTAAAGCTCGCTCACACGCTTGCCTATTTTTGTTGCGTGGAGCTCGACATCCTGGACAAGCTGGAAGGCGGGCACGAACTCCTTCGATATGAACTCCTTTGTGCTTCCCACTATTATGAACTTGTAGCTTTCAAGCTCTGCTATTACGTGCTCTATCTTTCCAAGTATGCTGTTTATGTCGCCGTACTGCTTCGCGAAGAATGTGCGCAAGAAAAAGTGCTCGAGCTCGCTTTTTGTTTTTACGTGGCCGCTTGCTATCAACGACAAAACATAAATGCGCAATGCACGTTCCATACCCAGCTTTGAATATACAGGTTCGGCATCGCCGTCTATGTACCTTTCCCAGAGGGATTTCGCTTCGGCGCTGCCCTTCGCAAGAATTATCGCTTCACCTTCACTGTCATACTTAGGTCTGCCTGCACGGCCACACATTTGCTGAACTTCTAAGACAGGCAAATATGAAACGCCGTAACTGCCATTGAATCTTTTGACGTCGCGTATTCCTACACGATACGCCGGTAAATTAAGTCCAAATGATAATGTAGGCGTAGCAGCCAGCATCTTGAGCAGTCCCGAGCGGAATGCATCCTCGACGAGTTTTCGCTGCTTCGATACAAGACCGGCGTGGTGGAATGCGGTGCCACCTTCGACTATTCTTGCCAAACGTCTACATTGTTTTGTGGGACTGCTAAGAATTGATTCGATGTCACTTGCGAGTTTTTTTAACTCTTCTCTTTCGCCGACCGAGAGCAGCTTCTTCATGTCCTTTGAAACTTTCTCCGCGCACGCTTCCGCGCTTCTCCTTGTCGAGACAAATATCAAAGATTGCTTTCCCTTTTTTGTCGTGTCTACGCATAACGCGTTCTCTATTTCCATGTCACCTTCTATCAGGCTTTTTTCATTGATAAATTCTATCTTGTATTTTTCGTTGTCCGGATACATTATACCTTTCTTCAATTTCACAGGACGATAGTCGCTTTTTACAAGGCCGGCATTGAGCCACTCAGCTATCTCCTTTGCATTCTCAATTGTTGCGGAGAGCGCGAGCACCTGGCTTTTTGTCATGCCCGTGAGCTGTGTAAGAACAATTTCAAGCGTCGGCCCGCGAGACGGGTCGTCCATGACGTGAATCTCATCGGAGACAATAAGCGAAATATCTTTTATCCATGGAATGCTGTGACGCAGAAGCGAGTCCATCTTCTCATTGCTCAATATTATCAGGTCGTAGCCGCCGAGCCAGCCGTCTGTGCCGTCCAGGTCGCCCGTGGCTATGGCAACCTTCATCCCTATCTTCTTGTATTTGCTGAAGTCGTCGTACTTCTCGCTCGCCAACGCCTTAAGCGGCACTAGATAAACTGACTTTCCGCCTTCGAGATAATTCTTTAGTATGGCCATCTCGGCTATCAATGTTTTGCCTGATGCAGTGGGCGAGGCGATGACGAGATTTTTCCGTTCGAACAAGCCCTTTTTCACGGCCTCTATCTGTGGCGGATTTAGCTGCTTGATCCCTTCGGACTTCAGGATCGCGATGAGTTTTTCAGGAAGCGGCAGTTTTTCAAGAAGCATTTAATTAATTGCTGAAAAAAGAATAAATACGCAGCTTAACGAAAGAAACCGTCATTTTGTAAATCCCGTGTGATCCAACCCGACCCACGATCACATGGTGTGTTACCCATCATTGGCAAGTATCTCTTCTTTGCGAAGTCCGGGTCTACGGAGTATGCTCCCTTTATTATTTTGTAGAGGTGTTCGTAGCCTCCGCCGCAATACAAATATTCACCCGTGTGATGATGCTGCACTATCGTCGAGTCAATAATTTCCAGTATTTCGTACTCGCGACGCCTTATGAACGGCTTGCCGCGGTTCTCTATAAGGAGGTCTGCAAGAGGCTCGAGGCCCATTGATCTGCTTTTTATTCTACGTATCATGTCCATAAGCGCGGCTTCCGGGTTGCCTTTTTTTGCCAAATCAAGAAGCCTCTTAGTATTTGGAGTTTCAAAATATTGCAACTTGCTATTTTTCATGGCTATGACTGTTTGTGCAACTAATCTAGGATTTATTGTCATGAGCTGCTCGGCCGCGTAATATGCTGTTTCAAGCTGATCTTCTGTCGTGCCGGTTTCTGTAAGCGTTTTATACAGAGCATTCCGAGCGTTTTGGGTTCCGATCCGTCCAAGCGCCCGCGCGGCCGCTTTATTGATACTTGGATCATAATAACTCAATGCGCCGGCTATCTCGTCAACTCTTGCGTCTTCATTGGTACGGTCCAGTTTTTCTATGAGCGCATTGCGTTTCCTGCTTGACATGTCATTTTTTATGCCCATCATGTCCAGCTGTCTCCCCCATTCGTATTTCCATGCGTCAAGAAAACCCATAGGCGGCTCCTGAAGAGTCAGCTTGTCATTGAATTCCTCCGTTCGGCGGTCGTTAATGGATTTGATCCGCCCTGCGTCGTATCCGATCCCGAGCAAACTGGCTATTGCCATGCTAACAAGCATTTTTTTCATATTCATTTTCTCCTGTTCACCAGATAGTCAGCAAAAAATTCCATAAGCTCGTGAAGCTCCGGCGGCAGCTTTTTTATTATTGCCTTTGCGTCTCGCTGCATCTGTTCAGCCTTATTTTTTGCGTATTCTATCGACCCGTATTTCTTGAGCAAGGCAACGACCATTTCTACGTCGCCGCCCGTCGTATCTTCCGGAGTCTTGCCGAGTATATCGCTGATAATTTTCTTTTCCTGTGGCATGCATTTGCCCAGACAGTGGATTATCAGTATGCTCCTCTTGCCTTCCTTTATGTCGCGACCTATTTCGCCGCGGCCTTTGCCTTCTGTTAAATCAAGGACGTCGTCGGTTATCTGGAACGCCGGGCCTATGTTTCTGCCGAATTCAATCAGCATATCTACAAGTTCTTCGCGGCCCGCGAGTATTGCTGCGCCAACCATTGTTACCGTAAGATAATGTCCCGTCTTGCTCATCACCATGTTCATGTAATCTTTCTCCGTCCCGCCCTTACGCATGTTTATGTCCATCGTCTGGCCTTCAGATGTTTTGACGGATGTGGTTACCATCGCGTTCAGCAGCTTGATTGTCGTTGCGTCGTCGACCCCGTACAATTTTGAACGCATTACAAGCTCGAATACTTTCTGCGCCATGTAGTCGCCGACGTTTACGCCGTGGGCGAGGCCGTACTTCACCCATACGGCCGGCTTATCCCTACGCACGCGGTCGGCGTCCTCTATGTCGTCATGGACAAGAAACCAATTATGCAGAACCTCGCATGCGGCTGCGAAAGGCAGTATCTTTTCATCACGGCCGCCCAGCGCTTCGTAAGTAGTTATGGCCAATATGGATCGCAGACGCTTGCCGCCTGTTTCCATATGGTATTGTATCGCGTCGTGGAGGTTGGGTATATTGCCATTAAATACGGCATTCATCTCCCCGTCTATTAGGTGGTATTTCTCCTTTGTCAGCTTTTCTATATCCATAAGAAAACTTTATGCAAAAACCTTAAGAACGAAACTTTGCATCCCGCTATTTTCGTACGTGGTCCTTGACACTGTGTCATCTTAACCGGTCCAGCAGGCTGTTCCTGATTGCCGTGCGTCTTTCCATTAACGCAAGCGCGTCCAGCTCACCGTCTATGCGCCTGTAATCACCTGCATACTGCTCGAGTTCCTTCGGCGTGTATGGAACCCAGCCGCGCTGCCATCTGTACGCCCTGAAGAGTTCCGGTTCGTCCGGCGTACGAACCACGACGGCTTCTTCCGTACCGTCGCCGTCTATATCCTTATAACGAATATTCCAGCCGTCACGAAACGCCATTGACCTGTCGGCGCGTATATAGTTGCTGCCGTTCCATGCGTACAGGCGCCGCTCTCCATTGAACAGCAGGAGTCTGACCTCTTCCAAACCATCGTGGCCGATGTCGTCCGTTACAATGCTGCGAATTTTACGTGATGGGTTGTCTGCATAGGATATTGAATCCTGCATGCGCGCTACCAACCTTCCGTTTTCGCGGTCGAATATGTTTATATTGTAGTAGTACGGCCCTTCCGACAGCACAAATATCGAGATTCCCTTTCCCCTGAAGTTCACCTCGTCGACTGTGACCAGTTGCACTCCGGGTAACCTCCTCTGTACTTCAGCGCGCAAAGAAACGATGTCCACATTTTCTTGGTATGAAATTACAGACAACCCGAGCATCGCCGCCGCGATTTTTTTCATCATTTTTCCTCCAGTATAACAAAGAATTTCTCTGCCATGCCATACGGTATTTCAATTACGCCAGCAGGATGGGTTCCGCCGTGGCCGCCCACGTTTGAAAACATGTGCATTTCCTGCCTGCGCCCGCCCACTGCGAATTCGCTGAAATTCCTGCGGAAGTCCGACACATAGTAGTCGTCAATTTCCCACTTCGAATTTCTATTAAAATATATTGCGGCCCCCACGTCCTTCGGACCCATGTTGTTGTGTCCCCTGAATCCAAAGTACTGGTAGTTATAGTCGTGTACTGTACGTCCGCTGCCAACCTTGAATTTTGCAGAGCCGTCAAACCCCGTGCCAAGCCTTTTCAGGAATTTTGAAAACTCACGAAACGCAAGGACTTCGTTCATTTTTCGTGTGCTGCTTGGCGATTCGAGAAATTTTGCGTAGCTCATGATATCTTCGCGGTTGAATGCGCTGTACGAAGTAGCGCCGCCTGAAAAATATTTTACCAGCAGGACGAAGCCATCGCTTACGCCGTTATTTGCCTGGTAGATCTCGTTCCGTCCGGACTTCGACAGCAATCTGCTGCCAGGTGGCGGGCCGGTTACGTCACGAAATGCTATAACGTCGCCACTTCCGTAGCCAAGGAATATTGGCCTCATGTTGCCGCGAATCCCTTCCCGGTTGTCTATATTTATGTCGGCGGTTACCAAATCCGGAAGGTTGCCGATAGTGCTGATAAAGACGTCTACATTTTGCACTTTTCTGCTGTTAAAAGCCTGTTTGCGCGCTGCTTCGGCGTTTATTTTAGTTTCCATTGCGGCGTAATGGTTTAATCGCCACCTATACTCCCCTACGATTGTTCTTATTCGCTGTTCAAAAGTGCCGGTGAGTTGCGGTTCTACTCTGCCAGTTTCTTTGTAGAGCGGACCGCCCGCTATATTGAAGAGCGAAAAATCAACCACACAGTCCACGTACTTTGCGTATTCGCCCCCGAGCTCTTTCTTTACATAATCCTTTATTGGCGTGAGCCTGTTTATCTTTTGCTGATCAGAAAGCTTTCTGTCCATCACCACAGTACGCAGTGTTTCTCGTACATTTCCTGCCGTGCCGTAGAGCAGGGCAGGGCCTTTTGGCATTTTCATCATTTCAATCTGGCACTGCGGCATTTTTGCGGCGCTTTGCTGCCCCTGTGCCGGGACGCCGGCGTAAAGGGCGCCAAGAAGTGCTCCATATGTCAGCGTTCTAAATAATCCCATGAATCAGGTTTGACGGTTAAGTTTATAAATGATTATCAGAACCGATTTTCAGCCGTTTCTAAACATGAAAATCTTAAAATACGGACGGGCGTTATAATAGTTGTAGGGAATTAGGAGGTATTTACTTATGTCAGCACCTTACAGGCGGGGATATACCCATACTAAATCAAAGGGCAAAGAGTCTACTGTCAACTGCGGATACTGCGGCCGCAGCGTCCCTCGATGGAAGACTTTCGTCCAGTACAGGGGTTTCAGGATAAGCGACCCGTCACTCAGGAAACAACTAGATATGAGGCGCGTCAGCGGCATGCAGACAAAAATGTATGTCTGCCCTTCGTGCGCCCGCTACAGGGGCATAGTTCAGGCCGGCCGTTCTAGAAAGTCAAGACCTGGCTAGACGAGGTGATGACAGTAATACTCTACGGTGACCAATATGTTGGACAAGATAAAGGGCAAGAAGCCCACACTACGTGGCTTGCTATACACGAAGCTACATCACGACCACCAACAAGTGCAGCTTAGCAGAACCGGTCAGCTACTTTTCAACATGCGGAATAGTGGCTACCCAAAATTCAACGTTGTGCCGTCGCGCTCAATAATAACGCTTCCTCCCTCCTCTGAAATCAGGACAAAGAGCATAGTGTACCCGTTGATAAAACCGTACGCTTATTCTAGCATAAAATACGATCCTAGTGAGGGCATCATGATCTACGACCTTATAGAGCCCAAGCTCAACGAGAATGAAAAATACATACTTGAAAAACTGCGCGACGGACTAATACAAATAATAGACGTGAGTCTGGGCGACATAAAAGACAAGGGAAAAATGATGATGTTCCTCGAGAAGAATATCGAGAGGCTTATTGACGAATACAATTTCAAGCTGAAGCCAAAGGAATATGTAAAAGTGATGTATTTTATATTCCGCGATCTTGTTGGATTGAACAAAATAGAGCCACTGCTTAGCGACCCTTACATAGAAGACATTGGGTGCCTGCCTGAGCACGAGAAGATGTTTGCACGAATCGACGGCAGGACGGTTTTGACTGATATACGAAGCCTTGTAGACGGTGAAATCACTTCTGACGGGCCGGCAATAGAACGGCCATCGAAAAGGATAGAGGTTATATCGTTCAACCCTTCCACAATGCGGACGGAATATAAGAACGTAATTGGTTTACTGCGAAAACAAAACAATCACGGATATTATTTTGATATAAGGACGCAGGGTGGCAATCATGCGTCTGTGAGTCCTGACCACCCTATGATCATCCTTACCTCGGATGGCTTGACTATCAAAAAGGCCGATGAAATAAATGAAGGCGACTACGTCCTTCGCTTGAAAGGATCCGAAAGCGGTCAAGGTACACGGGAGCTAGATTTGATAGAGGAATTTTCAAAACTCAATATAGGAATGAGGGTAAAGGGCGCCAAAATTCTTATCAAAAATAACCTGGAAGTTTCGAAACTTTTGGGGGTTAGCAACAGGCTTGTCGCACTTTGGAAACAAAGCGATTCCATGCCCTTGCCGGCATACCTGAAGCTTGAAAATGACAGGTCTATGAGAAAGTCTCTGAAAATTAGCGTAGGCCAGGGCGTCAAGAACTGGCTGCCTGCCGTAATAGAGACGGGTGGCGATTTTGCAACTTTTTTGGGACTATTCCTGGCAGAAGGCTATTACGAAACCTCCGGCGTATCGCTGGCATTCGGCAAGCATGAGAAAGAGCTTCACAAACTTGCGTTAGATACGGGCAAGATTTTCGGCACTACTACGTCTTTAATAGAGCACAAGACCGCAACAGTGGCTTATTTTGGCGGCAAGACACTACGAATTTTATTCAGCGACATCCTGAAAGCTGGAAACAACTCGTACAACAAAAGGGTGCCGGATATAGTTTATGAATGGGACAATACAATGCTGGAAAACCTAGTCAGGGGATACTTCCTTGGCGACGGGTACATAAGAATTTCTGATAAAACTAAGAAGGCTGTGATTGCGACCGCCAGCCGCGACCTTACACTTGGAATAAGATTCATATGCTATAAGCTTGGAATCTATACACGCCTCGACGAGAGGAACAGAAAATTTGCAAATACGTGGGAAATATCCATAGAGCACGGGTCGCTGGAAAAATTCTCAAGAGATTTACTAAAAAGAGATTTTACGGCAAGCTCCAGAAATTCCTCAACTCAACTCTATCCCAATTTCCTTTCCAGTTCCAAATATTATAAAGACGGTAGGATAGGATTGGAAACCGCGCTGAAATCGGAAAATAAACTCATGCATTTATTGATAAACGGGGATGTGCACCCTGTAAAAATAGTCGAAAAAAGAAGGGTGGAATACGACAAATATTTCTACGATATAGAAGTCGAAGGCAACCACAATTTTATGCACGGCGATTTCATATTCACCCACAACTGCGACGGTGTTGGAATAAACATATATGTCGTGCACCAGAAATTCGGCTCGATAAAGACAAATATAGTCTACAATGATGCAAAAGAGCTGCGGGAATTTGTTACAAAACTTGCCGAGAGGTGCGACAGATACATAAGCTACGCGGATCCGCTTCTAGACGGAACTCTGCCCGACGGCGCAAGAGTGCAGGCGTCATTGGCAAGCGACGTGACAACGCGCGGACCTACATTTTCGATAAGAAAATTCCGTGATGAGCCGCTATCGCCTATGGACATGATAAGACTGAACACAGCCTCGGCTGAAATACTAGCATATCTATGGTACATGATAGAGAGCGGCGTCAACATGCTTATAGTAGGGGGCGTAGCAACGGGCAAGACAAGCATGCTGAACAGCATATCATTCTTCATACCTCCTGAAGCGAAAATCGTCTCAATCGAAGACACTAGGGAGCTTAATTTGCCGCACGAGAACTGGATACCCGGTGTTGCAAGAAGCGGATTCACCGGCAGCGGCGTCGGCGAGGTCACGATGTACGAGCTGCTGCGCGAATCGTTCAGACAAAATCCTGATTACCTTATCGTGGGAGAAATAAGAGGCAAGGAAGCATACGTCATGTTTCAGGGAATGGCGTCCGGCCACCCGTCCATATCCACCATACACGCCGGCGGTGTGGACGACCTCATGAAGAGATTGCAGACCAAGCCGATAAATCTCTCGCTCGGATTGATAGAAAGCTTGGACATGGTAATAGTGATGGTGCACGCGCGCGAAAAAGGCAAGTCGGCAAGGCGCGTAAAGGAAATAGTGGAAATCGAGAGCATAGACATCTCTACAGGAACGCCGATGACTGCAAAATCATTTGTCTGGCTGCCTGCGGACGATACTTTTGAATATCGCGGCAATTCATGGCTCATAAGCAAGGTGTCCGCAGAAAAGGGAATACCGGTAAATGTCATAAACAAAGAGATAGCAAAGAGGAGAAAATTCCTCATGTGGCTTGAGGATAACAGTGTAAAGGACATGAAAGAGATTGCAAAGTATATGTCATTGTATTATCGAAATCCTGAAAAAGTATCAACACTCCTCTCTGGAGGAAAGCTGCAGGATGAGGATTATGAATAACAATCGTTGTCAAGCAGTGGTATGCCAAAATGATAGAATTTTATTTAACGATTGTTATTATACAAGTATACCACAAATAATATCTAAAAATAGGTGGTATACTTAGTATGAATAGAGTTTCTTCCTCCATAAAAGGATTGGACGAGCTTCTTGACGGAGGACTGCCGGAAAAGCATTCCGTACTACTCAGCGGCACATGCGGCACTGGAAAAACAATATTTGGACTGCAGTTCCTGCTTGCATCAAAAAGTCCGTGTGTTTTTGTTACATTCGAGGACGAGATGGATGATTTGAGAGATACTGCCAAAACATTCGGGTGGGAAATGAAATCACTTGAGGCGTCGAATAAAGTACGTCTGCTAAGATACGACCCGTTCAGGCTCGCAGACATACTCGAGGTCATAGAAAATAACATACGTGAAATAGGCGCGACACGCGTTGTTCTGGACTCGGTATCTGCGCTGGGCATGTACATGAAAGACGCACCGGAACTTAGAAGGACACTGCTTCAGATAGTAAGGGTGATGAAGAAGAACAGCTGCACAACTATTATAACTTCAGAAGTGCCTTCAGGCAGCCAGGCTTTTTCCAGGTTCGGTGTTGAGGAATTCGTTACAGACGGCGTTATAGTCCTCGGCAATACACTCGTTGACGGCGAATTCAAGAGAACGCTGCACATAAGCAAGATGAGAAATGTTAATCACTCAAGAAAGTTGCACATTTACAACATAACTGAAAATGGATTCGTCGTAACCCCCAAGATATTAATGTGATCCAAATAAATAATTGGGATATAAGATTTGGATCACAGTACTGTGCACAAGGAATTCTGTATACCGGTTCATTCCTTGTAGCACATTAATTGAGTAACTCTGTAAACTAGAAAAGCCGCAAGGAGAGCAGGGCATTGGGTTTCGCTCAATGCGTACATGCGGAACGGACCTTGTTGCAATGAATGACGCCCCTAGTAACGTACAGAGATGGTTATAGCTCTACAAGGAAATAGTCTGGTATTACTTCCTTGTGAGCTATACATGGCTAAGTTGCGCTTAGCCTGTACAGGAAAACCGTTGGTTTTCCGTGTATGTGAACCCAGTAAATCATGTCCGGAATCTTTACTGGGTTAACTATAGATGATGGTCATGTACAAGGATGCTATAAAAGTACTCGGCGCTTTCGGGTCTAAAAAATTTCATAACTACCTGAAGCCGCTCAAGGAGGAACTAACAAAATCAAGTCTCAGCATACTTTTCGAGCTATACGTCGGGCGCATGATATTATTTTCGATCATGGCATTCATCGTAACGTTTGCTTTCATATTTTCAGCATTCTTTGTCATAGGCGCCCCGATAATTATGGCGGTGATAGGGGCTTTGATCATGGCACTTGGAGTTTCACTGGCTGTCATTACAATATACCACTCCTATCCATTCCATCTCATAACGTCTAAAAGGAACAGCCTTGAGGCGAGCCTGCCATTTGCAATAAACCACATGGCGGCAATATCGGCGAGCGGTGTGCCGCCGTTTGTCACGTTCAAGCTACTCACAACAATACCGGAATACGGCGAGGTTGCGAACGAGGCGAAGAGGATAGTAAGAAATGTGGACGCGTTCGGCATGGATGCCGTGTCCGCAATAAGAAATGTTGCTGAAAGAACTCCGTCCGTTGATTTCCGACAATTGCTGTTTGGCATAATATCCACCATAGAAACCGGCGGCGATCTCCAGAAATATTTTGACAACGCGGCGAAAGAAGCCTTGTTCAATTACAGAATTAAAAGAGAGAAATACATGCAAACATTGTCGACATATGCTGACTTCTACACAGCCGTTCTGATAGCCGCTCCCCTGTTTTTCGTTTCAGTTCTTTCGGTAATGTCGCTAATAGGCGGATCAGTCTTTGGACTTAGCATACCGAATGCGATGAGGATAGGCGTTTATGCGATGATCCCGCTGATGAACATCATGTTCATACTCTTCATACACTACACGCAACCTTCGATATGAGTGATAAAAAATGAAAAAAATGAAAATGAATTTCAAGATGTTAAACATAGTGACTATAACCTGCGGCTCGATCATACTTATCTTCAATTTTTTTTACCTGTCCCAAAGCCCGACACTATATGCTATATTCAACATGGCTGGCGCTATAATAATACTCGGCATACCGTTGCTATACAGGTACACACAGTTCAAGAAAATAAGAAAGATAGAGGAGATGTTTCCCAAGTATCTGTTTGATATAGCAGAGAATATAGGCGCTGGAATGACATTGCCACAAGCTATCCGAGCTGCGCAGACTTCCGACTATGGATTGCTGACGCCGTACACACATGAGATGGCGTCAAAGGTCACGTGGGGCATATCGTTTGAAAGGATAATGGAGGACTTCGCGAAGAAAACAGGCAGCAAGGCCATGAGAAGAAATGTCCAGACGATTGTCGAGACGCACAGGTCGGGCGGCTCCATGGATACAATATTAAAGTCAGTTGCGCAGTCGCTCATAGAACTTGAAAAAGTTAAAAAAGAGAGGTCGGCTTCTGTATACGCACAAATGGTAAACGGATACTTAATATACGTGGTCTTCCTCGGCGTCATGATAGGCCTTTCATCTGTGCTGGTGCCGGCATTCCGTCTTGAGGATTCGCAGCCGGATTTGCAGGTCGTGTTCCAGGAGATATTCCGCGCACTGATAGTGGTACAGGGCTTGTTTGCGGGGCTGGCCATAGGCAAGATGGCCGAGGGCACGCTGGTCGCGGGTGTGAAGCACTCGCTGGTGCTTGTCGTGATAGGGTATTCTGCGTTCTTGATATTCGGTTAAGCCTTTTTCTTGGGAAGAAAAAACCTTAAGGAAAAAAGAACTTATTATATTTTTGGCTCACCTTGAGGAAGACAAAGTCTTCCTAAGGCTTAGGAAAGCTTTGCTTTCCTCAAGCTGGCGTTCGCTTAAACTTTTTCTTTGTCAAAGAAAAATCTTATAGCTGACCAACTTAATATTTGGTATATAACACAAGTTGGTCACATATAGTAAACCAAGTTATAATATCCAGATTCTTTACTTGGTTAACTATAACCAAAAAGAAACATATTCAGCCCTTTTTTGGAAAAAGCGCTGGCGAAAATCGCTGCCGCTCGCAAGGCATTACTACCAAAAAAACAATATATACTCCCTGACCACAAATAAAATCAATGCCTAGACGTAGAAATTCCAATACGCTTGTTGCTCTTGTCGCTTCCATCGTTCTCGTCACGCTTGCCCTTACGCTGACGCTCAATAGTTTTACAAGTCCGATAACAGGCTACGCGACCCTGCCTTCGGGAACCCCTTCTCAAGCGCCCTTGGTTCAGCTAGCCGACATACAAGAGATAGGCTCGTTTACTTTGCCCAAAAATCTTGGTCAAGGCGATTATCGATTCGGCTACGGCGCTACGGCTCCCGGATATTACAAAGACAGCCAAGGCCGAGAAACTTTGTACCTGCAAGGTCACGATTGGTATCCGGGACAAGTCGCACAAGTCCAAATTCCATCTTCACTTTCTGGCACGGCAACCCTCTTACAGGGTTTTAAGGACGTCACAGATGGTAAACTTGGCGGCGTCAATGGAGATAAAATCGGTTCGATGATGGTTTACAACGGCAGATTAATTGTCAGTAATTATATTTATTACGACGCCTCTGGCTCACAGCTAACTACTATCGGCGTTTCCAGTTTGGATCTAAATCAGACCAATGACTTCCAGGGCTTCTACGCCCCGTCCGGAACGAATCCTGGTCGGTTAGGAACATACATGACCACAATTCCTACCGAATGGCAGTCACTTCTGGGCGGGCAAGCTTTGAATGGCGCCTGCTGTTTATCTATTATTAGCCGCACTAATTGGGGTCCAGGAGTCTCGGTCTTTAATCCTGATGACGTGGGTAGCGGTAGTGTGGTTCCGGTGAAAGAACTCTCCCGTTATGACGATGCTCATGGACTAATCTACAATGGCGTAGAAGGTGAATGTGCCCAGCAAAGCAACGTGTTCAATTGCGTCACTACCATAGCTGGCGTGGCTTTCCCAGCCGGAACTAGGAGCGTGCTCTTCTTCGGTAGACAAGGCACAGGACCGATGTGTTATAAAGATTCTTCTGGCCCATCTAGTTGTTGGGGCACAGGCGGCTACAACGCTCCTCCTTACTATACTCAAGTCTGGGCCTTTGACGCCAACGATCTTGCAGCAGTAAAAAATGGCACCAAA
>DATDXH010000012.1:0-11246 GCA_035289405.1 archaeon
TTTTAATTCTTGACTTGCTTGAAGCCGCCGAGATAATTTATCGTAAACAGAAGCAGGCCTATGCTTGCGAGCGTTATCCATACGCTAAACTCGCCTATGAACGTGATCACGCTGAACGGCAAGAAGAGCGCACCGAGCGAAGCGCAAGCCGGGCATTGCGCGACGAGCAGACTGATAACAGTCGCCGCGGATGTGGAGCCAGCCGATCCCTTGATGTTACAAGTCTTTGGCTGACGCCAGTTGTATATCTGGAATGACATTGCAATACCGAAAAGCGCAGAGAATATAACAAACAAAGTCAGGTTCACGGGAGAAATATTTGCAAACCATATATCTACATTGTGAATAACGCCAAGGACCTGCGTATAGACATATATCAATGCGAAAACTATGGTAGAGAACAAAGCCAATGCGAAGTGCACGGGCAATTTCATAACGCTTAGAATTTTTAGCATTTTACAACGCCCTTAAAATACACGAGTAATAAAAATTAATTACAAACTATACAAGTTCTGCGTCTATTGCTGCCTTGAAAGCCGAATAAGGCTGGGCACCGACAATTTTCACGTAGCCGTCCTGCTGGTTGCCGACAAATACTGTAGGCGTTCCCGACACGCCAGCAGCCAGGCCATCCTGCGTATCCTTGTCTATTTCAGCAAGGTACTTCTGGCTGTCGTAGCAGCTGTTGAATTGTCCTGCGTTCAGTCCAAGGTCAACTGCCCATTGCTTGTACCGTGCATCGCCCATCAGGTCCTGATTCTCGAATATTTTGTTGTGATACTCCCAGAACTTGCCCTGTTCATTGGCGCAGTCGGCGGCCAGAGCGCCAGGAACTGCCTGCGGGTGTATGCTGTCAAGAGGGAAGTCCCTGTAGACCAATTTTGCCTTGCCTGTGTTGACATAATCAGCTATCATCTGCTTTTCGCTCTGTGTGTAAAATCTTTCACAGAACGGGCACTGGAAGTCAGAGAACTCTATAATTGTAATTGGCGCGTTTGGATTGCCAAGAACCGGATCGTCGTCCGCAGAAACCTGCACACGGCCGCCGTCGGTTGGCGCCGTAGGCTGTGAAGGCTGATTGTTGCCAGCTACCGCACCCGTCTGTTGCACAGTTGTGCCACTTCCTGAACCGCCTATCATGAAACCCGCGGAGAATGAAACTGCGACAAGCAAAACAACAACACTCAAAAGAATCTTGTTGTACGTCGATTTTTTCAATGTCACGTGTTCGTCAGCCATATAATCACTCTATCTTAATTTCCTTCCAACGCTTTAGATTTGCTTTACAAATAATGTAACACTTTCTACATTATTTGCATCAACACATATAAATACTTTGTTTTTTCTTCTGGTTTGTTATCTTGCATTTATTTAAGCCTATTTTCTCGGGATTTTGATAAAACATCGAGGAATATTTCCCTGTCAGATTCGGTTACAGGAAGATCGTAAATGAATCTTCCCACTCTGCCTGCTACAATTCCATATTTTCTGTCAGGAATTCCGTCGCCGTTATTGTCAATCAGCATCCTGTTGCATGCATCAAGCCCGATCGGTGCTATTTCAGTCCGGCTGCCTCTCCTCAAGGAGTATCCGTCAAATCTTTCAGTTCCCATACTTGTAACGGCCAACGGTCCTATCAACAGCCCTGCGTACAATAATGTTCCTGCTATAGCTTTTTTGTACCCCATAACTGAACTATTTTATATTATATAGAAGGTATTTATACAATAGGACGCCAGAATAAGAGCAGGTGATAAAATGGGATTAGTAGTGGCTTCAGCCGCAAAGGAATTAATAAAGAAAGCTGAAATGAACTGCGGCGGCGATTTTGTTGATGCCCTGGACAAGAAGGTAGAAGCATTGATAAACGACGCTGTTGCAAGGTCAAAGAGCAACGACAGAAAAACAGTCCGCTCGGGCGACCTATAATATATTTTTCTAAAAAGAGTTGCTTTTGTAATTTTTATTCGTTTTCGTTTTGACGTTTATTTTATCTTAATTTTTAAAATAAAAGAAAAATAAAAAATTTATCATTTATCTTTAGCCCTTGTTTGACAATTTCTTGCCCTTTACGAATGCCCAAAGTTTCTTTGTCATTTCGCTTGGTGCAATAGGCTTGCTTCCGAATATGTCTTCCGCAGTTTCCTTTCTGCCCTTGAAGTTTATCGCGTAGCCGCCGAATGCTGCTTTTTTTGCTGCCATATTATTTTTCCTCCTCTAAACCATAGAGACAAAAGCCTGGCCGAGAAGCGCCCCAAAAACGGAGAAAACAGCGACGACGACCACAATAACTATTGTGTCTCCCCTTTCCATGCATAAACTATCGGAAATCCGCTTATATATCTTATAAAACACGAAAGATTTACTTAGAAGTAGTTACCATTATATGCCATATTGTTACAAGCCTATGATACGTTATGTAAGAAAATTAAAAACTTATACAATGTAGGTTAAGTCTATTCAGTCCAATTAGAAAACCGAATTAATAGCTTATTATATTTTGTCGTCTTTTTTGTTGAGAAAATATATTTTATCATCTTCAGATGAATATACATAAATTTTGTATGATGTAAGAATTTTCATTACTTCCGATATTATCTTACTACACTCAATATTGGCCGACCCTTTGCTTGAAATAATAAATGTCTTTGGCGACGAAGCAAAAACTTTAGTTGTTATTTCTCTGACTCTTGTATCTACGTTATCTCCAGCTCTTACAAAAACATTTCTAGTTTCTATATTTCTGAATAGGTCTTCTATTTCGTGTTTTAGTCTTTCAGGCGTTGGACTCTTATCAAGAATATTTCCAACATACTTATTGAAAACACCATTTTGTACTATTTGTGCCATGTGCAATCCTTTTGTATCGTATTTTTCTATTATTTTTCTTTTTAAGTCTTCTATTTCCAATTGCATTTTTTGTTCATCAAGTCTCCTCAGAGTCATACCCATCTGAAATATGATACGAAGTTCCTTATCTTTAATATTTTGCTTAAAAAGTAGCCATTCAGATTTTGTACGTTGCTCCTTTGCAATATTGATTATTTCCACGTCTTTTATGAAAGCGACGTCCTTATTTTTAAACTTTGTAGCAAGTTCACGTACTTTATCTTCAGTCCAGTCCATAAAGCCCGCGACTGTGCTCCTTATAGGATCATAGGACATCCCCAAATTCCTCCAAAAAGGAAGAAATACTAAGGGGGTTATTATCCAGAATTATAGTACTTCCTGGAAATATAATCATGTTGTCTATCTTTATTGGTGTATTCGTATATCTATCAAGAAGCTTTTCCTGGTTTTTATCTAGAACAAATATCCCGTCGGAGCTATAACCGAGCTCTTCTAGCAAGAATGTCTTTAATTCTCGGGGCATATCCTTAATTGATATAAGTTCTGTCATATTTCTCTCCTTCTAGAGAAATAGCTTGGGAAAAGTATTAATGTGTTAATCCAAGCATCTTTCATATGTATATATGACATACCCCGTTTTTATACTTTATTCTGACGCAGACAAGTAGTAAGTAGAACTATACCTTTGCTGCAGCAGGCGTCGAGTCGCCCCTGTTAATATTGACCGACGGGGGCGTCACCAGCAGCCATTCGTCGCCAACTCCAGCCAGGTCGCCCTGGAATACGGCTGCAGACGTTTTAATCTTCGATATGCAGTGCTTGAGTTCATCGACGTTCTGCTCTCTCAGTTCCTTTATGCGCGCTATTACAACGCTGCCCGTGCGAACCTTTTTTATTATTCTGTCGGCGTCCGCAAGGCCTTCAATTTTTTCTATAACAATATTAGTTTTTGCAACCGTGTCGGTCTCCGGAGGCAGTTCAGTGAATTCTTCTATATTCTCCTCAACCTCTGGCTGCCTTTTCTTGAAAAATCTGTTGAACATCGACATGCCATCACTTTAGGTAAAATAAGCAATTTATCTACTTAAAGCTTTCAAAATTTTTCTTTTTCGTGAGATTTGTAGTTTAAAAAATTTTATAATGTAATCGTAATCCATGCGTAATTGTAAAGTAATTAATTCCTTTTTTGCCTACAAAAGAAAGATATTATATAATTGAGGTTACATAAATGGCGTATGGCTGTAAATTATAATCCAACAAAAACCGCGCCGAACAAGTGCATAATGTGTGACGGCACGCTGGAAAAGTCAAACATGGGCATGATTTGCAACGCATGCAGGGACAAGATGAGGAAGTAGACCACGCGCTTTAATTACTTTAAATTCTTTTTCTAAAACATAAGTCCATGAGTGACTATATCGAACGAAAATTCGAATTTAGCGGGTCTGTTTCATTGAATGACCTGTATGCAATGCTAACTGGCGTCGCGAATTCTACAGGATCCAATTGGGAAGCGACAGCCACGCTGGGCAGACTATACAGATTTGTGAACCGAAGACTTGATGTTACAGGCTCCAATGTGAGGGGTAGAATAAACAGGAGCGACCTGGAACTTGAATTCGCTTGTGAAGCCGATTACCTGGAAGATAGTACTGCACAGGATTATTTTGGTGGTATAAAATTCGTCAGACCATTCGCATGGAAAGGTGATTTGGATACAAATTCAGACAAAAACAGACTAAGGGCATATTTGGACGAGGTTACATCTGCTCTATATTTGCATTTGCACGGAACCCCGAAAATTGTAGAAATAGACGAATGAAAAGAGGCATAATATGACGTCTGATTTTGAAGTGAGACTGGCAACGGAACGAGAGGTACATGCCGTGCAAGAACTTGACAGCGCGTCGCGGGAGGACGGTTTCCAGCACTACAACAAACTCTTTCGTATTTATCCTGAGGGAACGCTGGTCGCGATTGACAAAGATACCGTAGCGGGCTACATAGGGACGGAAAGGCTGAACAGCAAGGACTTGGAAGTCGGCACTTCGTCCAATTTTAAAAGAAGCATGCCTCCGTGGGACCACGATCCAGCGACATATCACAGGCCCGACGGGAATGTTTTGTATATACTTGGACATGCGGTTCTGCCGGACTACAGGGAATTCGGCGTGAGCCATAAGCTGATAACTGATTTTTTGTCAAGAGCCAAAAGAGATGAAAGCATCGACCAGGTGGCTGTTATTTACAATTCAAGGCATCCGGCGTTGAGAGATCCGCTGAAATTCTGGGGCGGATATGGATTTGCACCGTTGCTGGATACTTACGATCCAAAATGGAAGCATGCCGCGGACAAGCCGGTAGACGGCGGAATAATCTGGGCAAGAAATGTCTAGAAAAAGTTCAACAGTTGAACTTTTCTTTGCCAGTGAAAAGACGCTTCGCGTCGTTCGGAGGCAGAAAATCTCAATCAAAAGAAACATGTGAAGAACCACTGGTCAATATGTTTGGAAAGCAGAGCTTTCCAACATGCCAAAGAATCTTTGATTCTTTGAGCAGACCAGTGGCATCTTGAAGTTTATGAGCCACATTATTACAGTGGTTCTTATGCTCAAACAGCGAAGCTGTTTGGCATGTCAAAGAACTTTGTTCTTTGCACACACGCCACAAACCATGCCAAGAAAGATGGTATTGTTACGTATTAAAAAAAGTTAAGTAAAAGCTTCGATTTTGTCCTGCCGATTCCAAACTTCTTCTGCATGTATTCCGCCCTCTTCTTCATCGCGTCTTCCGTCTTTCCGACTATCAACAGGAAAGCAGCGTCGTTTTTCAGGTCTTCCAGGTACTTCTCAAAATCGTTCCTGCTGTGCATCATCGTGAAATGGATCATGCCTTTCAGCTGGGATGCCGAAGCGAAGCCCTGACTCTTCCACCTGCTGAAAAGGAACAGCGGGTTCTTGGATTTTTCGTCCGTCAGGTACGCGCGCTCGTCCTCGTCACCGTTCGATTCGGCATCTAGTATATTTCCTTCCAGCCCTTCCATTATATTTTTTGCGCGCCGGTCAGCAAGTATGGAAACTAAGAGAGTGTGTGGATCAATTTCAAACATTTCTTGTTTTTCCTCCATGTCTAGCTGCACGATTCTTATGTCAAGCCCTGCAAGCCTCGAAAGCAACAGAAAAGTTTTCTGGCTCAGGTAAAGCTCGTCGTAAAGCACGTAAGCAAGATTCCACTTTCCGCCTTTCATCAGTATAAGGTCGGGAAATCCGGGGCCGCCGGTATACGAGCAGAATCGGCAAAGCATGAGAAGCAGCCGTATATCGGGCTCCGGCACTACGCCAAGTATGTCGCTGCAGTATTCCTTTTTTGCCTCGGTCATTATTGACTTTCCAATCTTCACCTTGGTGTATTCGTCGCAAAAAAGCTTGTCACCTTCGTAAAAATAAAGTGAAAAATTGTCCTCAAAGTCGCTTCCTTCATAAACGGCGAAGCCGAGAGACTCGAAAGATTTCCTGGCCAGGCGTATAGCAGAAAATGCGGAGAAATTATCAACCTGCCTGATGTCGACAGAAGGCACTATTGTTTTCACCGGAAAGCCGAGCTTTTCAAACAGCTTGATTTCCATACAACTTTCATTGCAGGATAATTCTTATAAGCATCATGCAGCAGTCGTTGGCTTTTCAGAACAACAAAATATGCTTCGCCTACCATTATGCCCTGTTCAGTTTTTCTTCATCCTTATCTTGTACCTTAACGTCTTCACGCTGTTCTCCAGATCATGTCTTACCTTCTCCGGATAGCGGAACGTGAAAAACAGTGTGTTCTTGACGCCGTGCGCGGGCTCGACAGCCATCGACTGCATGAAAACGTACCTTATCGGCACTATCTCGCTGTACTTGATGTCAATTTCCCTGATTTTTGGCAGTATGCAAAGCGTGCCGAGGCGCAGTATAAATGATACAAGGAAAACTATCTGCAGCCCATAGAACCATAAAAATGTCGACGACTGCAACAATTCAGCAAGGAACCCGCCTGTCAGCGCGCCAAGCACAACGCCCATGCCCGCGAAGAAATTATGATTTGCAACATACTGCGGCCGCTTGTTCGCAGGCGTTACGTCAAGCAAATAGTTGAATACCACAAGATCCATGCCGGCCCATACAAATCCATCCAAGACTTTAAGGATTATTATCTCGTATGGATTTGATACAAAGAGCCACATAAATGGCGTGAAGCAGGCAAAAAAGCCGGTGACTATCAGTATCTTTCTGGATCCGAACCTGTCGCTGATGCGCCCCCAGTACTTGAAAGAGAATATGCGCACGGCAGCCGCGAATGTCGTGATTATGGCAAACCACAGGTATCCAATGTTCATGTCCTTGAGCATGTAGACAGTATAAAACGGCGCCGCTATCTCCACGGCAAAATTCATGAAAAACAGGTAAACAGTAAATATTACCAGCGCCTTGTTGACGCTAAGAGATGTCGACCAGTGCTTTGGGTTAAAATTGAACTCGTGCCTGTAGTGAAATACGCGCTTGAATGTCGGCTCGTACATGCGCATGAAAAAGAATATTGAAACTATGCTGAACAATATTGCGCCAATGAATATGACAGAAAAACCGTAGTAAGTGACCAAAAGTCCTGACACGATCGTCGTCGCCAGCCCAGCCAGGCCTGTTATCATGTTCCTCATTCCAAAATAGCGTCCGCGTGTCTTCAGCGGCACGAGGTCGCCCATGAGGCTCGACCACGCAGGCGCGCGCAAACCAGAGAAAAAAGCGACAAAAAACATCAAAGCTATAAGCAGCGTCACGGGGTTGTTGATAGGCAGAAAAGGCAAAAGAATTATTGGAATCCACAGCAGTATCTTGCTTGTCGTCTGCGACAGGAGCCATATGCTCTTGCGGGAATAATACCCCGTGAGCTTTGCGCCCGGCACCTGTGCGACGGTGTGGGCAAGGTCCTGGACTGCAGAAAGCACGCCGATTTCCGCGTTAGTCGCCTTCAGCGCGAGCGCGAGTGGCGTAATGAACGTGCTTGTTATGCTCCCGGACGCGGCGTTGAAACAGCCTTCGGTTGTGGACGCGCGCAGGCTCCGCTTGACCTTGTCGTCGTTTGTTTCCTTCTTGACAAATTTTTTCTTGACAGTCATAACGGAACCAGACTTAGCTGGCACAACAGCACTGCTCTTAGCAACCTTTCCTGTAATTTTCTTTTCCTGAACCATAAACGCTATTACAATGTCGTCGGCTAATAAAGATTTTTCTTTTTATGCATTGAATTCATATTATTTTCATGTCGTTAATTTTTGTGTACGTAACTAACCCGTCCAAGGATGAGGCAAGAAAAATAGCTGGCGTGCTGATAAAAAAGAAGCTCATCGCATGCACAAACATATTTCCGATCGAAAGCGTATACCCGTGGAAGGGAAAAATTGCCAATGAAAAAGAATTTGTTCTGATTGGAAAGACATATAATAGGAATTACAAGAACATAGTCAAGGAAGTCGAAAAGGTGCATCCATATGAGGTCCCGTGCATAGCCAAGTTACCAGTCACATTCAATGACAAGTACGAAAAATGGCTGAAAGGCGAGTTGCGCTGACCCGTCCATTTCGGCAATTATAAATAATTTGCCGTTCCGTAGTTATGACATTGTTGAAGGTAATAAAATGAAAAAAATTATTTTTGTTCTTGCTGTTCTTGCTTTATTCTCGTCAATAGCGCTGGCTGATTCGGCCGATACTGTAATACTCGTTTCAGACACGACAAACGTCGACATGCTCATAGCGAAGGCGGCCGGGGAAAAAGAAGGCGTGCCCGTGCTTGTGCTGGAAGGCGGCATGCTTACTGCGGACGTAAAGGCGGAGCTGACGAGCCTAGGCGTGAAAACTATCATACTAGTCGGCGGGCCCGTCGTGATAAAGCCCGAGGTGCAGACGGAGTTGGAAGCGTCGGGCTACAATGTAGTAAGGCTTTGGGGCGCTGAGAGGACAGGAACAGCGCTGGAAGTCGCAAGCTACTTCTGGAAGGGCGGGTCGAGGTGCATTGTATTTGCAGACGATACAAAGAACAGTGATGATGATACAGAGACGCAGATAGAGGCAACCGCTGATGCAACTGTCAATGGCTGCCCTTTTGTGCCGGTTCCAAAAGGCATGATGCCGACGGAAGTCCTTGAAGCTATTCACGAACTGAACGTGCAGGAGGCAAGATTCGTGGGCCGCATCGCATCTGGCGAGTTTCGCAGCAAGTTAGCAAAATTGCGGATGGTAGAAATAATAGGCGACAAAGACGAGGTTGAGGACAACATCGATAACGAAACCCGTCACAGGGCGGCGAACGAAAGCCAGAAAATTAAGCTTGTCATAATTGCGGCGCCTAACTGGAAAGACACGCTAGGATTCGCCGGTCATGCTGGCAGACATACCATAGTGAGGATTGTATCGAACACGAGCACGGTCCCGAAAATTATCCAGATCATCAACAGCAGCAATATAACAGAGGTGTTTGTCGTCGGCAATCCAACACTTGCCGGAGAAATAGCGGCCCAGCTGGAAGCGGCCGGCATAGAAGTGAAACAAATATCGGGCAATGCATCCGAAGTGGCAAGAAGGGCGTTGAAGGAAACCATAAAGAAATGGGAGGAAAGGAGACGCCACGCCGCAGGCGACGAGGCACTGATAAGGCAGCAGGTAAAGGATTATCTGCTGGCGTTGCTCAACAGGACTGAAACAAAGCTTAACCTGCTTGAGATTGAACTTGCAGGCTTGAACACATCCGGCATCAACCAGAGCCGTATCGCGGAAATACAGGTGAAGATAGACAACGCACAGAGCCAGATAAGCGCGATAAGAGAATACATACTTAACGGCAACTTCGACACAGCACGTACGAGGATCGCTAAAATACTTGATAGCGTAAATTTCCTTAGATGGCTCCATCATGTCGAGCTCAGGATAGACCAGGCAAAGGAAATAGAAAGGGAAGAGGACGACAATGATGATACTGAAAACGGGTCAGATTTCTCCGAACTTGAAAGAAGGCTTGCAAACCTGAAGAACAGATGTAATGCAGATTCCATTGAGAGTCTTATCGAAAAGGCAAAAACGGTGAGGGCGGAGTTGCAGCAGGCAAAGGCCGAGGGCGACCACATCAAGGCTGCAAGGCTTCTGGTTGAAATGAGAGGCATCGTAGAGCAGTCAAAACACCTCAGCGACGTGTGCGAGCGCATGAGCAAGATTTCCACGAAACTAGAGAACGTTGTTGCAAAGCGCGTGGCAATTATAAGAACAGGAACGAGCACGGCGTCCAATACAGAGGCGCGGATGACGGCTACTATTGAAATAACGTCAACTGAATTCAAGCCGAACGCAGTAACAATAAAAAAGGGCGGCAATGTGACGTGGGTAAATAAGGACAACAATGCGCACTGGCCGGCATCAGCGAGACATCCAACGCATACGGTTTATCCGGGATCGGGTATAGAAAAGTGCGGTTCAGGGGAGAAAATATTCGACGCATGTGACGGGCTGTCGAAGGACGAAACATTTGTGTTTCAGTTCAATGAAATAGGAAAATGGAACTATCACGACCATCTTGACTCAAGCTTGTTCGGGTCCGTGACTGTCGTTGAATGATCAAAAGTGCGGCAGGTAGGGTAACATCTTTCTTTCTCTTGGCGTTTCCTTGATAAATTTTACAACTTCGTCCCTGTAGCCATTTGCAATTGCCGCTTGATTAAGTTTATTTTCCCAGAACCCTCTTCGTCGTCTTGAAGTGCTTCTTCGCGGTGAAATTCAGCACGCTCTCGTCGTATTTTTTTACGAGCTCTCTGGCGGCTTCCTCTACATGCGTCGCGCCCTTTGGAAGGCTGTAGCCGACCTCCATCGAAAGCTGCTTCAGCGTCCTCAAAAACTCAGTGCGTGCTATTATCGACGCGGCCGCCACGGCGACGTCACTTTCTCCCCTTATATTTTGTATCAATTTCACTTTTTGCTTGATTTTTCCGCGCTTCTCTTTTTCTGCGAGGGCGTCGTTCATATATTTCTCGTCAGCAAATTTGTCAACTATTATGTAGTCTACATTGTTTTTCTGCAGCAAATTCTCGATGACCTGCGCGTGTCCCCACGCCAGCAGCGCGTTCAGGTTCTTGAATTTCTTCTGCAGCGTGTTGTATTTTTCCGGTGATATCCGGACGACGTTGAACTTACTCTCTCCGCATGTTCTCTTCACTGCTGCAGAGAGTTTTGTCACGACTGAATCGGAAAGCATCTTTGAGTCCTTGACGCCTATTTCACGCAGTTTCTTTTCGGACTCGTCGTCAACAACTACCCCCGCTATGACGAGATAACCAAAATAATCCCCTTTGCCGGATTCGTCGGCGCCGATGTG
>DATDXH010000013.1:0-7643 GCA_035289405.1 archaeon
CAAAATCTTCATCAAATCGTAACCATGTGTTGACTTCTTGCTCAAAACCCATAGGACCTGCATCTGTAGCATGCCAAGCTCTATCTCGCTGAACTTCCTTTCACCAAATATTTCCTCAGAAGAAGGCGGCAGTTCCCTGTGCGGCAGGATCTGACCGATAAATTTTTGGTTCTTCAGTCCGTCTTTCGTTATATGTCGCTCTACAGACATATCGGTAAGTATACATAGTTACGTATATATAGTTAATCTAGGGCAAAAATCGGGGTGACATTCAGATCACGTCGGCAGTCTCTTTTTCTTGTTTTTCTTTTGTCAGGCGTCTCACAGACTGGCCAAATGATGTCGGCATTCTTTTGCCATAGTATCTTTTCGGGCCCGCAAGAGTATAAAAATTGTCGTCGCGCGGCCTTCGTTCCCATTCGCGGCCCTGATAGAGTGTAAAATCGTCGCCTTTATCCTGGGTGAACTCAACAAACCTTACATGCCTGCCGGTGTATGAACAGAATATATACCTGTCTAAATGATTGGACGCAACGCGCCATTTTCCGGGGAGGTCGCCATGTTCAAATACGCCCGCGGTAATTTCCTCCATGGGATATCCCCTTGGGCCTATCCGTACTGTCAGCGATCTGTTCTTCTTCATAGTAATAGGATGTGATAAAAGTTCTTAAAACACCTTGGATTGCTTGAAACCTAATTGCAATCAGGAAAATCTTTATCTTGCCCCGTGTCAATAATCCAGTCATGGTTACCGAAATACTGCTTGCCATGGGAGTCATGCTGCTCGCCGCGAAGATATTTGGTGAAATAGCTGAAAGGGTGGGCGTAGCTTCGCTTGTGGGCGAGATCGTGGCGGGCGTCATACTGGGCCCCATACTTGGGTGGATAGTCATAGGCGACTTCCTGACCGGTTTCCTGACGTTCGGCGTTATCATACTGTTGTTCATCGCGGGCATGGAAGTCAAGATCAACGACATAAAGAAACATGCCTACAAGGCCAGCATCCTCGCTGCGGCCGGCGGGCTACTTTCATTTTTCCTTGGCTACACGATTGGAATGATCTTTTTTGGAGATCAGCTTGTAGCCATAGCCATAGGCACGGCGATAATATCAACCAGCAACGGCGCCCTTTTCCTGCTGTTGATGCGCATAGGCGAGTTCGACTCGAAAACAGGCAAATTGATTATAGCCATAACGATAGCGGACGATATAGTCGGCATACTCATGCTTTCGTTCTTCAACATGTATGTGAGCCAGACAATCGCGCTGTCGGGCATGTTCTTCATATTCCTCGTAAGCATAGGGTTCTATATTTTTGTGCTCACTTTCGGGTCTAACGTGATAAACAAATTCCTTGACAGGATGAACATATTCCATGATGAGCACGTGCTGTTCACGATACCGATAGCGATAACGTTCATACTTGCTTACATCACGCACAACATAGGGCTCAGCGTCGCCACGGGCGCTTTTCTGGCTGGCATGGCTATGGCAAACAGCAAATTTGCCGGACCGATAATATCCGAAAAGGTGAACATATTGTCCAAAGGGTTTTTGCTGCCTCTTTTCTACGCGTCCGTAGGCACTTTGCTGATATTTACGGACCTGAACTGGCTGCTGATAATATCCCTGATGGCCGCTGCGATGATAGGCAAGTTTGTGGGGTGCGGACTGCTGTCATGGTTTTTCGGGGCGCGGTGGGACGAGATGAAGCTCATAGGAATAAGCATGATGCCCCGCGGCGACGAGAACATAGTAATTCTGCAGATAATAGTGGTGCTTGGCGTGGTCACGACACAGATATACACGTCGATAGTGTTTGCCGTCGTGTTCACCACGGTGCTCGCGCCGATAATAATGAAGGTCGTGTACAGGAAACACAAACACTATTGACCGGAAGGAAAACCTAGGGCTGCGCTGCGTTCTGTTTCTGCTACAGTTTTCCTTTCTTTATGTCCTGTTCGTAGAATTTGTAGAAAATATAGCCTGCTACCATCACCATTACGCCGTACCACATCATTGCGATCTCGAACTGCAGGAGCATGTAGCCTGATATCAAAAATCCTAACGTAGGTAGAAGGGGCAGTTTGCCTATGTTTATTGGGGTCCTGAACGACCTCCTGGCTGTAGGGTGTGTGAACCGGAGTATGATCGCTGACAGGTTGATAAGTGCAAACACAAAGAAAGCAGAAAAGTCTACAAGCAATGCTATATTCTTTATTTCGCTGTATGATATGAAGGCGAGCGAAACGAATGCAATCACGAGTATCGCGATGTAAGGCGTGCTGCGCCTGCTGAGCTTCAGGAGCGCTTTTGGCATTACGCCGTATTCCGCCATGCCGAATATCATGCGGGACGCGGCGATCATCAATATCAACACAGTGCCGGCGGTGGCAAAGAGCGCAAAAACAGAAAGCAATGTACCGGCTGCGGGTCCCAAAGCGGTGGACGCTACAAGGGCAAGCGGTGTGCTCGATGCGCCTATCTCCTGCCATGGCACTATGCTTATTGCAGAAAGAGAAACAAGTATGTAAATTATTGTTGTTATCAGCACTGAAATCATTATGGCCTTTGGTATATTTTTTCTGGCGTTTTTGGCTTCCTCGGCGACGTTGACTATTTCGTCAAATCCAAGGTACGCAAAGAAGACTATGGCCGCCGCACCAAACACGCCGATGAACCCTGTAGGCATGGCAAAGTAGTCAATGGACCCTATTGATGGAAGCCCGATGCCTATTATCAGTAGCAGGCCAAATATTGTCACCGACGTAAGAAATATATTGAGGCGCGAGGACATCTTTATGCCCATGTAACTTATCGCCGTAAATACAACTATGAGTCCGGCCGCGGCGGCAACCGCGCTTATGCCCGTAAGGCTCTCAAAGTAGCCACCAAACCCAAGCGCGACGACCGATCCAGCGACTATTGTCATGAAAAACGTCAGCCATCCTATTACGAAACCGACGGTTGTATCCTTGAATGCGGTCTTTACAAACATATATTCGGCTGCGTTCCTCGGGTACAACGAGGACAGCTCGGCGTAGCTTAGCCCGGTAAAAGACGCAATAACGGCGGCTATCACGAATGAGAGCCAGACGCCGCTGCCTGCTTCCGCGGTCGCGTGCCCTATCAGAACATAGATACCGGCGCCGAGAATTATGCCGATGCCATAAAAAATCAAATCAAACAACGTGAGGTCTTTCTTTAGCTTTGCCATGCTCAAAGTATGGATAAACTTGGCATATAAAGATTACATAAGCATTTTGATTATGGTGAGGCTTTCAGATGTACTACTGGAACAAGTCACTGCTCAAGAATTTGCAAGATTGAATGAATTTTGGTACGGAAAACCACTTGACGGCGACTTTAACCCTGTTAGGATATTAAGGCCACTGACTTTTGGCAGTTATAGAACATTGGTCCTAGAATTTCTTGATTTTCAATATAGCGACAAAATTTGTGTGTACAACAATAAATGGGCGCATTATATTGTAAAAAGAATGAACAAAAAAGATGTTCAGAAAGTCTGCAAAACCGCCAAATTAGATAAAGTAAAAAGAGGGCATTTGGAAGTCCACCTTAATGGAGGCATTATGTACCCAACTGTATTGAGATTTTCAGAGCAGAATGATACAATCGTTAATTATGAAGTGTCTTTTACTCCTGTATATGGCAGACAATTCGGTTGGAGAAAACCTCCACAAAATTCAGATCAGTACAGCCGCGGACTGTGGGTTCCGACCGGGCAAGTTGGTATACCAATATGAAATATTTTGCAATTTACCTTATCGTGGCATGTGCGCTTGTCTTCTTAGTCCAATCTGTTGTGCCCGGCTTTACCAACGCTTTTCTTCTTGACTCTTCCTTAATTCTGCAGAGGCCCTGGACTATTGTAACATCCACATTCCTTCACGGATCGCTTTCGCACCTCGCCTTCAATATGTTTGCCCTGTTCCTTTTTGGGTTGCTCCTGGAAAAATTTGTCGGCTCAAAAAAATTTATCGCAATTTATTTTGTGTCAGGAATAATCGCTAGCCTGGCAGCCGCAGCGTTCTACCCGCAGTCGCTCGGAGCTTCCGGGGCGATATACGGCATCATAGGCGCGCTGGCTACGCTGATGCCGAAGACGATAGTATGGACATACGGCGTGCCAATGCCCATGGTGGCTGCGGCTGGTTTTTACTTGTTGCTTGACTTAGCCGGGCTTTTCTACCCAAGCTCGGTGGCAAATGCCGCGCACGTGGCGGGCCTGATAACCGGCGTGATAATTGGATATGCCTTGAGAAGTCCTGAACATATAGAAAAAAGAGACAAAAGCGATAATGTAAGTGAGAAAGATTTTAATCAATGGGAAGACCAGTGGATGTAATAAACTCCTTTCTTTTCAAAAAAGAAAGTAGCTTCCAGTCAAAGAAAACTTATTATTAATATGGCTCACTGGCGTTCGCTCATACCTTTTCACCCGTAAAATAGCTGTACGCTTCCCCGATATTTGCTACTTCGTGCACCGTCATGTTCAGGCTCTCGCCTATGTTCGCCGTGCGCGAATTGTATTTTATCCTGCACAGCTGCGTCCCGCCGCGTGTTTCGCACACACGCGTCCTGTTTGTTATATCCGTGGTGGATTGACCAACGGGCACCAGGAAGACCTGCGCGCCGTTCTGCTTTGCCACGGCCGCTTTTTCATATACGGCGCCTATTGCGCCGATAGAACCGTCGGCGTTGATGGCGCCTGTTATCGCTATTCCATTAGACGTCCGGTTTTCCAACGCAAGAAGCACGGAAACTGCCATAGATGCGCCTGCTGATGGACCCTCGACTATTGACGCGTTAACATCTATAGTATAAGTTATGTCAATGTTGTCCAGATTGATCTTCCTGTAGTTGCTTGCGGCCTCTGCTGCTATGCGCGCAGAGAGTTGCGTGTCCGGGTAGTTCAGGACTTTGCTTGTGTCCACCAATATTTTCCCTGTTCCGGGCTTGATACTCGTGGACAATATCCCAACAACGCCGTTACCTTCGCTGTCCACTGCCGGCAGCATCATTTTCACCACTCGTTCGCCTTCTATGTTGAGGGGCTGAACAGCACGCGGAGCGAATTGCAGGCCGGCTATGAAGCCTACCATGAATATAAAAATTACTGTAAAAATAAGGTCATTACTGGATATTTTTATCTTCATGAAACCACCTAACAGACAAGAGCCCCGTTCGCTTCCAGTATGTCGCTTCTCATATACAGCGTAGTGCCGGTCCTTATTGCAAGGGCTATGGAATCACTGGGCCTTGCGTCGAGTTCAAGAATGCTGTTCCCCTGTTTCATGATTATTGTCGCATAATATATTTCATTCTGATAGCGGTCTATCTTTATCTGTTCTATTCTTACGTCAAAATTCTCCATTATGTCCCTCATTATGTCGTGCGTAAGAGGTCTCGCCCCTATTGATCGTTCAAGCCCCTTGGCTATGGAGTACGCCTGGTCAACCGTCACGTCGAAAGAGATCACGCGGCAGTCGCCTGACAGAGTTACGGTAGTGCCATTTATAGAGGGTGTTATTTTTGTAAGCCCGTCAGTTGACACGGGTTCAAATATCTCGCCTGAAGCAGATGATATGGGTGATTGAAAATAATAGTAACTGATAGCAGCGCCGGCAACGAATGCTATTATTGCCACGACGACGAGCGAATAATTTCTCATATTATCACTATATCACTATGTACAAAATAAGTTTATAACACTAATCAACAAGGTTGTAGTAAATTCTCCTGTTGTTTTTTCCCTTGTTTTCCATGCTCAACAGCTCTATCTTCCCTATTTCCCGTGTGTTTGCTACTTGTGTGCCACCATCAGCCTGAATATCGACATCGGGTATCTCTACTATCCTCAACACATCTATGCTTGGCGGCATCGCTACTGCGAGCTTGACTATGCCGGGTATCTTCATCGCTTCTTCGCGATTAAGCGAATATATTTTGACGTCTATCCCGCGGGACACAACGTCGTTCGCGGCGTCTATGAAGCGCTGCATTTTTTCCCTGTCAATAACATCAAGCGAAAAATCTATGCGGCTCTTGTCCACTCCAAGCTGGTTACCCGTGCATAAGGCGCCCGCCTCCTTGTAAAGTACCGCGTCTATTATGTGCGCCGCGGTGTGCATCCTCATAAGCATGTAGCGACGCTCCCAGTCTATTTTACATTTTACTCTGTCACCGACAACAAGCCCTTCCTTATCAACGTGGTGAGCAATGGTGCCGGAACTTTTAGTCACGTTGACAACCACAAATACGATCCCATTGCACTCCATGGCACCAAGGTCGTTAGGCTGGCCTCCGCCGTTAGGATAGAAGGCGGTCTGGTCGAGAAATACAAGATTGCCTTCGACCTTTTCAACGGTAGCCTCAAACTCCCTGAGATACGAATCGGTCATGTAAAGCGCATTCATTCTAGCTAGTTTGAGGGAAAAATATAAAAACAGACGATTTTTAATCCTTTAGATAAACAAATTTTATTGGTATGACAACAATCGATACAAAGCGCTTTGAATCCGGGGTTTTGAACTATTTGTTCCTGCATCAAAAAGTGAGACCGGAATCTTATGCAGGGATGATACGTGCGCCCGCGGAAGATGTTGAACGGTTATTTACGCGACTGGCCGATGAAGGCAAGTTAACTGAGGATGACAAAGGTTTTTTTTCAAGAGCGTATAGGACTGCCAGTGAAATGCTGGCTCCATGGAAACCTATGTTCGAAAAGATGGATGCCGATGCCCAGGAGCAATATAAATGGAAATCGCTGGAAGATTTAATTTTAAGAATATTTGCCAGGGATGCAATCCAATATTTTTTGTTAACTCCTGGAGGCGCCACGCCGGAAAGTTTCGCTGATTACTGCGACATTGACGTAGCAACCGCCGAGAGCACATTTCAGATTCTTGAAAGATACAATGCCGGGGCCAACCTGGATGGAAAATTTTATATGAGAAAACCACCAGTGATACAGCCTGAGGAAAAGAAGCGTACAACCAATGAAAAAGCTCCTAGCAGGCCGGCCACGGAAATGATATTAAGCAAAGCACTTGAGTACCTGCACGAAAACCCTAATGGTCTTACTGTAAAGGCGTATGCGGCGTTAACAGGCTATAGCATGGAAACCTGCCGCAGCCATCTGCAAACGCTGCAAATGAATGGAAAAGCCAAAAGGTTGAATGAAAAATTGAGAAGATATGGCGATATATATTTTCATGCAGACGCCAGCTTGCCGGACAATCTGGCATCGGATCTCAAATATACAACCGCTAAAAGAAAATTGCGGACATCCAAAAGTCCGCAACACCATGAACCAGTTGCATCGGGGAAGTCCGCATCTATTGCAGACAGGCATGATACGACTAAACCTGACACACCCGTATTATCTCTGGCCAAAAAATCATCTCTGGCCAAAAAACCGCCTGCTCGTATAGGCCAGTACATACCCGCTGTTATAGATAACAAAACGCTCTCGCGCGACATCGGCGAAGACAAACTTTATAGTATGCTGGAATACATGCACGGCGGACGCCTGACAACATTGGGCGAGCTTGTACAGCGCTTTCACTTGGCCAGCAGCGCTATAAGGTCCAGATTACGCGACGGCGGGCTTGTCAAGA
>DATDXH010000014.1:0-5214 GCA_035289405.1 archaeon
GTCAATATGTTTGGAAAGCAGAGCTTTCCAACATGCCAAAGAATCTTTGATTCTTTGAGCAGACCAGTGGCATCTTGAAGTTTATGAGCCACGTTATTACAGTGGTTCTTATGCTCAAACAGCGAAGCTGTTTGGCATGTCAAAGAACTTTGTTCTTTGCACACACGCCACAAACCATGTCAAGAAAGATGGTATTGTTACGTATAAATGTATATAAATCAAGAAAGTCTTTCTGTAGGGGTCGTAGCTGTGTTTGGCTGCTGGTTTGGTGCAGGCTATTTGTAAATTGCTTGTGGTTGGGTTGTGGGCTACAAAATAAACCGGTTTTTAACTCGTTAACCACTTCCAAACAGGCATTACTGTAATTTTTTTATTTACAACCGATAATTCATCTTCTTGATCAAATGTCAATATCAGACCTTCCTTAAGATTAAGATTTTCAAGAGCTTCCTGAAGTCCTTTAATTTCACGCTCCTTGTTGTCATCGTTCAGTTCATAGCATACCTGAATAGCAGCTATTATATTGTTCTTTTCTACAACCAGAAAATCGCATTCGTGTTTTTCTCTGAAGTAAAATATATTTTTATATTTTCTCCTAAGATGCAGGAAAACAGCATTTTCAAGCATTCGTCCTTTATCCTCAGAAAATGATGCAGAATTAGTTGCCGATAGCCCATTATCTATAGCGTATATTTTTTTAGGGTTTTTTATCTGTTTTTTCAAAGAATAACTAAATCGTGGAACAGTAAAAAAGAGATAGCTATCTTCAAAGTAAGAAATTAGTGATATTAGGGTGTTTACCGAGCCAAGCCCGAATGTTTCCTTTAGTGACCTATAAGAAAATTCTTTTCCAATATTTGTTGACATATATACTGCAATTTCTTTAACTAATTTTGAGTTGCGCAGATTATATCTTATAACAATATCACGCGTTATTATGTCGTTTAGAAGCTCGTAAAGTATTTCATTCCGTTTATCTTTAATGTATTGAGGAAATCCGCCTTTTTTTAAATATGATTTAAATGAATCTATTCCGGGTTTTGTTTTCGTTAGTTTTAGGAACTCTCTAAAAGAAAATGGGAATAACTCGAATCTCAGATGCCTTCCTGTCAGTCTTGTTCCAAGTTCTTTACTCAACAAAGATGCATTAGACCCTGTCAGTACAAAATGCATTTTCTTGTCTAACATTTGCCTTACAAAAATCTCCCACTTTTGAGCGTTTTGTATTTCATCGAAGAAATAATAATCCGACTTGCCGTTTTCTTCAACAAAAACATCGTTAAGCTTTTGAAAGTCATCCACATCAAAGGCCGCCGTTCTCGGATCCTCAAAATTGAAATAATAAAAGTTTTTCCTTTTCCTGATTAGTTGAAGAAGTAATGTGCTTTTTCCACATCTTCTAACTCCTGATATAACCAGCGCAAAAGGCAGGTTAAGGTCTATATCATCCAATTTTTCCCTTATTACGCCTGTTTCAATTTCTTCTAGGTTCTTACGCTGTGATTTGACGATATCCCTCAGCGTTTCCTTTAGCATCATGCTAAATCATTATATTAGCTAGTATATAAAGTTTTCATCCTTAATGAACACTAATGTTCATTATAAATGAGCATTATTAGAGTACTGCTTATGGGTTCGGTTCTGTTGGTTAACAGTTAGGCTGATAAAAACTGCTAAAATTATCAGCATAATATTGAAATTCAGATATATCTTTCTATAGGGTGTGTAGCTGTGCTTGGCTGGTGGCTTGGTTCTGCGCAGGCTAATTGTAAGCTTTGGGTGTTTGATTAGTGGTTGCTTAAGAAATCGTAATTATGAATGTTTTGCCAATTCTATAACTCTCTTGACATCTCCAGAGAACACTTTACTTGCTCTAAGTATTTCTATGGCAGTTATTTTTCCATCTTTAGCTACATCAAAGACTACTCCGTTGGGTAATTCAATGCTTTTCCAGTAAGCCTCACTGCTTAACTGAATACTCAAAATATCCTCTTCATCATCGTACGACATTCCCATACTATTCACCTAATCAAGCCAAAACGCTGTTATCACTTTGATTTTGTCTTTACTTAATCTTTTGTATATTACTTTTAATAACCTTCCGGACGGCGGTATCCTGCATATCGCATTCAGCGCGTCTTCTCAGTACTTGTCTTTCAGAATAGCTGAATTTTGAACAGCGTAAATTATGAAATCATCTGTTATGTCTTTTCTGTACAATCGCTTCTTTTTCCAATGTTTTGAATATTCGAGCTTCATTTTATCAGCTTGTGCTTATAAATTTATAAACAAAGAAAGTCCTTCTATGGGGCTCGTAGTCTAGCTTGGTAGGATTCGAGGTTCGGGTAAGCTTTTCTTAAAAAGAAAAGCTTAAGCAAAAGAACGGTAATTCGGAAAACCTCGTGGCCTGTGTTCAAATCACAGCGAGCCCACTAAACTCCTTTCTTTGGTAAAGAAAGTAGCTTCCAGTCAAAGAAACATATTATTTCTTCTTGACTCAATTATTTCTTCTTGACCTGATTGTAGTATTTCGGGCTCTGCAGCGCCGTATAGGCGAAGGTCGCGAATAGCGTGCCGTACGTGAACGAGAGCAAACTTCCGAGAGACGGGTTCTGCAAGATAATGATTTCCAGTATGCTGTAGACTACCAGAGTGTAGGGCAGGACCCACCATGTGAGCTTCCAGCTTCTGATGACCGTTTTCATGTCGCGCTTATGCAACGACATTGAATAGAATTTTTTGTAGATAGGCCAGTGTTTGCGCATTGCTCTCCATATCATAATGATGAGAGGCAATGTAAATATATATCCCAGAACAAATGAAGTCAATCCAGGGTTGCCGTAAGTTATTTCCCAGAGGAACGCGGCCAGTGCAAGAAGCGACACGGCGAATCCGAATTTTGGGTTAATAGCGAAAGTTGGCATGTTAATTACATCTTATCAGGGGATAAAATAGTTTATTTTGCCATGGAAACAGTATAAGATCCGTCAATAGAAGTATTTTCGTCTGCCATGCCCGACGTACGAAGTACGTCTATCACTTACGGCCGACAGCAATAAATCCCGTATGCACGACTTGGCTGGGCACGGGATGCGTGAACCCGTGAACGCTTGTCCACTCGCGCTGGATGTTCTCGATTATCCTTACATTCGAGAACAATTTTTCCGTGGCCGCGACCACTTTCATCTGCTGCTCTATGTGCGGGCTGTAAACGGCAATGAACCCGCCTTTTTTCAGCGCCTTGTGCGCCCTTCTTACAGTTCCCTCAGAGTTCTTGAAATCCATAGTTATAAGGTCATAGCCGCTGCCGGTGAATTTCTCCGCGGGCTTGTTAAAAATTTTTATATTCTTGAACCCGCTGCTTTCGATGTTTGTTTTTATTATGTCAGCATGCTCTTTCTTTATTTCATAGCAAGTGACAGAACCGTTAGGCACGAGGTTGGCAATAAATAAGGAGAGGAAACCGGAGCCGCCACCGAGATCTAAGCAGCGCCAGTCCGTCTGCAGCCCGACGGCCGCAACTATTTGCCCAGCATCTTTGCGGGTTATTATCTGCGGCCCGCGTTTGAATTTTTTTTCTATGTCAATATAGCTCATAAATAAAAGTAGACGCCTACCTTTTAATAGGAAAAAATGAATATTTTGTTATGCCAAAAGTAAAGCAGAAATATCACAAGCTTAATGTAAACGCGTTTTCAAAGGCCATTGCGATGCTCGGTTTCGTGCTGTGGGTAGTTGCAACGTTGTGGCACGGCCTGCTGGGCAATCCATCTATGATGCCATACATGTACCCGTCCTTTTCATTCATCAATCCGGTAAATGCGCTGACGCTGCTTGTTGTGTGGGTAGTTTCATTTTACGCTGTTGGCTGGCTTTTAGCCGTTTTTTACAACAGGAATCTGAAGAAGTAAGCAAACTGATACGGCATTTCCATTTCGAGTAGGTTTCACTCTTGCTCGTAAGGGCTTTCTTGCGAATGACACAAGCATTTGAAATCAAATGCGGTGCAACATGAATTTCATTCATGTTTGCAATGAGCCACTTTTTATAATAAGTTTTCTTTCCCCTTAAGGACTTTCTTTCCGAAAAGAAAGGGCTTAGAATACAAACCTGTTTAATATCACGTATAGCGCGGCTAACATTATAATCGCTAATATGAAAAATGCAATAATACCCCAGCCCGACCTCATCTGCCAAACCTTCTCTGCCTGTCGGAGAATTCCTTCAGTACGCCGTCAAATTCCTTCTTCGTCAGTGCGGGCCATCTTGTATCGGTGAATATTAGCTCGCTGTACGCCGACTGGAACGGCAGGAAATTACTGAGACGCTTTTCACCGCCTGTTCTTAGTATTAAATCCGGGTACGGCTGGCCATTAGTATATAGGTGCTCTTTCAGTATTGTCTCGTTGAGGTCGCTCGGCCTTATTATTCCCTTCAGGCCCTTCTCGAGTATCTTCTTCATCGCGTCTACAAGCTCCTGCTGCCCGCCGTATGCAACCGCTATATTCATTACATGTTTTTTGTAATTCCCCGTTATTTTCTCGACGGTTTTCATTTTATCCTGCAGGCCGTCAGGCAGTATGTGGGTCCTGCCTATAAACCTTACGCGTACTTTGAATTTGTGTATGACGTGGTCCGACATTTCAACTATATTGTCCATTTCCTCGCCGAAATATTTCAGGATCATCTGAAGTTCTTTCTTCGGCCTTGTCTGGAGATTCTCAAAGGACAGCACATAGGCGGTCATGTATTTTATGCCACGCTCGCAGGACCATTGAATGACCTGGCGTGCCTTCTCAAGGCCCATTTTATGGCCATCCCAAGGTCTCTTCATGAGCTCGCGCGCGTACCTACGGTTGCCGTCCAGAATTATACCTATGTGTTGAGGAAGCATATCTTTACCATCTTGGGAATGTATTAAAATCCATACCAAAACCTACGTGAAATGGCCGTATGTATTTATTTGTTTCGCTGTATACCTAATTAATCCAGGTGAATACAGCATAACATTAATTTATTAGTATTCACCATGTATAAACGTTTTGGTGCGCCAGGAAAAACCCAAAAATCATGATATGGTGATAGATTGATAGAGATTATAATTCTTGCTGTATTTCTGACAGCCATAGCCGGGCTGTGGGATCTCAGGACCACAGAGGTACCAGACCACCTGCTCTATGCTATGATTGCGATAGGCGTGTTCTACTGGATAGC
>DATDXH010000015.1:0-16534 GCA_035289405.1 archaeon
TGATATCCGGTATATTGATAGGCGTAGTTGGATCCGTTTATTTCTGGGGCGTGCCTCTCATACAGAAGAACAAGGACATCTCAATCCTAGAAAGTTCGGAAGCATTTGTGCGCGGGCTTGACGTGAAGATAAAGTCTGTGGCAAATAACGGCGGAAGGGATCAGATGAGCATACCCGTACCGGGCATTGTGACCTTTGACGGTAAAATGATAACGATGTCTATAGAAACTGACGGCACTATATATGCTGCAAACGCGCAAATACCTTTGGGCAGAAACACTGACAGCACGCTAAACGTAGACCTGACGAATCCGTCAAATCCGGTAAAATACGGCATATGGGGCACTCATGAAGCTACACTGCTGAATGTCATAAGCAGGAAACAAGGTGACACAGGCTACAAGAATGATTATACGCTAGAATATGTCGAGCTTAGAAATGCGGCAACGCTCAGAGACTTCAGGATAGCGCTGACGGGGCCGCCAGCATCAGGCGGGCAGGACAAAACAATAATAATAGACAGCCTCGGCGATTCAACCACCGTGAATAACGGACGAACCTTAATAAGCAGCAACGTGAAAATTAGTATAATATGATACCATCGGATCGCTTAGGTCGTTCATTTTACAACTTACGTAAGGATGCCAGAGCACCGAACGCCTGCCCGGGTAAGAAGGGCCAGTACAGGGTAATAAGCGAAATACTCTTATTTTTCATCGGCATACTCATAACAAGTTTCGTTATAATAAATTTCGGCAATCTGGAAACCTCAATAAGGTCTACATCATTACATGACCAGCTCGAGAGCGTCGGTGACTCTGTGGCAACGGCAATAGTGAAGGTCGCTACATCGGAGAATGCCACAATAAGGCTCGCAATACCGGACCAGGTGTCGGGTTACACGTACGTGATATCCATAAAGGACGTAAACGGCGGGGAAATGACAGTCAGTACCTTCGACGGCAACGTGTCCATCAAAAGACAAATCTTTAATATCGACTACGACAATACAGTTATCGGCAACCACGTCGTAAACAACAGCGAAGTGGTGAGCAGCGCCGGTTTTATAGAAATAATCAAGAATGAAAAAATAACTATAGCAAGATCAAAGTGATAATCATGGGCAATGTATTTGTAAAAGTGCGCGGGGGCAAGCAGTTTATTGTAAAACCAAAGCCGAAGGAAGTAATGAAAACAGGGTTTCTGGAAGGCGGTTTCGGTGGCGGCGGGGGCAATATGGGTAACATACCAGCTCTCCAGGGAATGCAATACGCTGCGCAACAGCAACTGATACAAAAGATAGCAGAGCAGCTCCAGCAGAAGCAGGCGGACGTGGACGGCATCGCAATACCCGACATACCCACAGAAAAGGGTGCTGCCGAAACCTCGGAAGATATAAAAATGGTCAATGCAAAATATCCGCTTATACCGTCCAGGCCGGCAAAGGGTGAGAAGATTTTCGCTTACGCCCACATAACGTTTGACAACAGGATCGGCGAGCTCGTATACAATATCATAGAGCCGCCCATAGGCAACATGCAAAGCGTGCTTGACTCAATAAAGGAATATGTGCAGGAAAAATTAAACATCAATTTTGCACAAATCAGGAAGACCGATGCCATAGAATACCTTAATGATGTTTTTACGAAAGCGGTCGCATACTTCAAGGTCAGACTGGACAAGGACGCCGTAGATGTTCTTAGATACTACGTCATAAGGGACTTCATAGGGCTTGAAAAGCTCGAGCCCCTCATGCAGGACAAATTCATAGAGGATATTTCATGCGACGGCGCCAACATACCAATATATGTTTACCACAGACATCCGCAATTCGGCTCCATAAGGACAAATATAATATTCAAGAACAGGGATGACCTTGATTCTTTTGCCAACAAGCTCGCTGAGAGATGCGGACGCACGATATCTGTCGCGAAACCGCTGATAGATGGAACGTTGCCTGACGGATCGAGACTACAAGCCACGCTCGGGAGCGACATAGCGCGCAACGGAAGCAATTTCACGATAAGAATGTTTTCCGAGAAGCCGATGACGCCAGTGGATATAATAAATTTCGGAACAAGCGACCTCAAGATGATGGCGTATTTCTGGTTCCTTGTAGAACACGGCTCCTCGATACTTGTTTCAGGCGGTACGGCGTCAGGAAAAACGTCCCTACTTAACGTTCTGTCACTTTTCATAAAACCGCAGATGAAAATCATAAGCATAGAAGATACGTCTGAGTTGCGACTGCCGCACACGCACTGGGTTCCGGAGGTAGCGAGGACGCCGATATCGGAAGAGGGAAAGGTCGACATGTTTGAACTGTTGCGCGAATCACTCAGACAAAGGCCTGACTACATAATAGTCGGAGAGGTCAGGGGCAAGGAAGCGTATGTATTATTCCAGCAGATGGCAGTAGGGCACCCGGGACTCTCGACGGTTCACGCTGAGAATTTCCAGAAACTTGTCGACAGAATGACGTCGCCCCCAATAAGTCTGCCTCCAAATCTCATACAGAACCTGGATCTTATACTATTTGCAAAGCGCGTAAAGCAGGACAGAAAATACAACAGGCGTATATTTTCGGCCGTAGAGGTCGTTGGTTTTGACCAGGACAACAAGGTGATACTTACAAATGACCTGATGAAATGGGACGCAAAGGAAGACACGTTCAAGCTGCTTCAAAAGAGCGCCATTCTAAAGAAGATTGCAAACAACACGGGCATAACAGACGAAGATGTAAAGAAAGAGATTGAGAGCAGGGTCAAAGTACTCAAGTGGATGGTAAAGAAAAATATAACAGATTACAGAAAAATAGCCTCCATAATAAGCATGTTCTACCTTTCCCCTGATTTCCTTCTGGGAAGAATAGAGGGAGACTTATGAGCTATGTAGGATTATCCTACAAAATATTCGGCGACGTTGTCAGGACAATACGCCCGTCTTTCATAGAGATGAAGGATGACCTAAAAAAAGCCAACATCAACTATACGCTGGAAGAATACCTCTCTATAACTGTATTCACGGTCGCGCTGACGTTCCTGCTGGAAGCTGCGATGCTTTCCTTCATATTCGGTCTTTTCATATCGCCAATAATAGCCGTCGTGCTCGCGTTCACGCTGTCACTTACGATATCCGGCTTTCTCTTCTTCATGTTCTATTCATATCCAACAACCGCCTCAAAGAGCAGGGGAACCAAGATAAAGAAAATACTGCCGTTCTCTGTGTCGTATATGGCGACTATAGCAAGTTCTAACGTCCCGGCAATAGAAATATTCAGAACTCTCAGCAACTTCAAGGAATACGGCGAACTTACAAAGGAGGCTGAAAATATAGTCAGAGACGTCGAGCTCTTCGGTATGACGACGTCGGCTGCAATAAAAAAGCAGGCCAAAATAACACCCTCCAAGGATTTGAGGGATTTGCTCTACGGCATAAACACCATGATAATAACCGGAGGCAACATGGGCGCTTTCCTCAAGGGCAAAAATGCCGAATTGATGGGTGATTACAGGAGAAGGATAAGAAAATATTCGCAAGACATCTCACTTTATGTGGAAATGTACCTGACGCTCATAATAACAGGCTCCATATTCTTCATCGTGCTTTCTTCGATAATATCTACCATATCATCCGGACTTGGCACTATAATGGTTCAAACGTTTGTTGTTTTTTTATTGCTGCCGCTGCTGTCTGTAGGGTTTATAATCATAGTCAAATCTACGTCCCCGGCATAGCTAACACGTAATAATTACGCCCCGTAATGTGTTTTTTAATATGAAGAATCCATACTAATTATAGTTATAGTGAACCCACAAAAGAATCTGGACATGTTTGTGGGTTCACTTATAGCGCTCAAGTAAGTATAATATCCAGAATGTTTACTTGGAGCGCTATAACCAAGTAAAGAATCGGATACTATAACTTGGTTAACTATACACGGTTAAGCTTCGCTTAACCTGTACAGGTGAAACGTTGTTTCACCATGTATGTGACCAACTTGTGTAATACAAGAAAGAACAAAGTTCTTTCTGTACAACAAGAGCTTTGCTCTTGTTTGTATTCAAAATATTAAGTTGGTTAGCTATATTGACGTGATGTAATTCATGAAAGTGCCATACAAAATAAAGGGTCCTGAATTAAAAAAAGACCATCTTATACTTGTAATATCTGTCGTAGTCTCCCTGATGCTGATTTTTATTTCGATACTGACGGGTAGCGTTCCGTTGATAGCCAACATGCTGTTTCTTGGCATGCTACTGATGATAATGCCATATTCTTTATACAAATTCTTCCTGCTGAAAAGGATAAGGGCATACGAAAGGGAGTTTCCCAATTTTCTTCGTGACCTCGCAGAGAGCCAGCGCGCAGGTCTGTCGCTCATACAGGCGCTACAAGCCGTATCAAAGTCGGATTATGGGCCTCTTACCAAGGAAGTGAAGAAAATAAACAATCAGCTGAGCTGGAACGTATCACTTGAGAAGGTACTCAAAAGTTTTGGGGACCGCGTATCGGAGAGCAGGCTGATCACGCGCTCCATATTGATAATAAACCAGGCAAACAAGTCGGGTGGAAATGTCGAAGACAGCATGGAAGCCCTTGCAGACAACATGGAATCAATAAAAGAGGCGCAGCAGGAAAAAGCCGTGCTGCTTAACCAGCAGGTCGTGATGATGTATGCAATATTCTTCGTATTTTTGGGCATAACAATAGCCCTGATAAAATTCCTTATACCGCTTCTGCAGACACAGGCGCAGAGCGGCGGGTTCGGCGTGCAGGGCTTCAATTCAAATCCATGTTCGGTCTGCACCACAAGCTCGGATCCCGCGTGCGTTGGATGCAATGTATTCTATTCTGTAGCCGTCGCATTCGACCTTGGAAAGGCAGGCGAGGAAGCGGCATACTACAAGGCGCTCTTCCTGTCAATGATACTCGTACAGGGATTCTTCTCAGGTCTGATAGCGGGCCAGATAGGTGCTGACTCCGTTGTCGTAGGGATAAAACACAGCCTGATAATGCTATTAAGCGGCTTCATAATTTTCATACTAGTGGTGAAGACGGGCATAGTATAGCCTTGTCAATGGCTGTTTAGAGGAAAAAATAAAATAATAATATCGAGGATAAGATCTCAGGAACCCTATTTCTTTTAGGGTAAGACCTAGACCTTTTCTTCGTAAGAAAAGGGATTGGTAATGAAAGGGTTTCAAGAAATAGAGTTCGTCATTGCCATATTTGTTTTCATAACAACCATATCCTTCGTCACACTAATAATCATAAACAACATACCGCTGTTCTACAATATCGCCCAGACGGAAAGCCTCAAGTCAAAGAGCTACCAACACTCACAGATATTGTTGCTAGACGCCGGCTATCCAAGCAACTGGAACACACTGCCGCTCACAAGCATAAGCAGGATAGGCCTGTCAAGCGGGCCCGAATATTTTATTGACAAGAACAAAATAAACAAACTTGCAGAATTCTGCTCTACTCCAAACAACTACGAAACTGTCAAAATCAAGCTTGGCATAGCTGCCGAGCGTGATATCATAATAGAGTCTTCCTATCCTGACGGAACTCCGGTTGGCGCTTCCCTGCAGATATGCAAGCCTCCAATCACTACGCAGATAAGGCAGCAGTTTCAGACAACGAGATTCGGCGTCCTCGACACGCCAGACAGGGAAATTGTGTCCATAAGGTTCATAATAATAAACTAGTGATCTGCATGAAAGGTTTCGCAAAAATATTTGAGGCAATAATAGCGTCTATAATAGTCCTCGCCTCGTTAACATTCTTTTTCGTCCCCGCCACCGGTGTATCCAGATGGGACTCCACATCCCTGCAAGTAACGGCCGACGACGTGCTCCAGGCCGTCTATCTCAACGGGTCTCTTGACAGGTTCGTAAAGACCGACAACAGGACGCAACTGAACAGTGAAGT
The DNA here is from genome assembly GCA_035289405.1 of archaeon. Lineage (GTDB taxonomy): Archaea > Aenigmatarchaeota > Aenigmatarchaeia > GW2011-AR5 > GW2011-AR5 > GW2011-AR5. The sequence goes on from DATDXH010000015.1 coordinate 5,938, forward strand.
TTCGGGCATGCTGCCGAAGAATGTGGATTTCTCGATAGAGGTAAGCGGTATACCAAATGACATAATATATGTTTCCTGCGTTGACTGCCCCTCTTCGGACGAACTCGTAGCTATGCTGTCTCCTCTAAACTTCCAGTACAAGAACCGCAACATAAGCATGAGAATTGATCCGCTCACACTTAGCAGTACGTCGATACCGTCCGAGACGAACATACTTTTTTTCCTTGACAAGCAGGGTATTATAGACTATCATGCCAAGATAGACGTCTTTCTGAACAATGGCGGGTCTATATTTTTGCTAAGCGACCTCACACAAAGCGACGTCCAAGGTGTTATTGGGAATATTTTCAACCTGTCGTGGACCGGTAATACAGCACAATCGGCCCATTTCGAGGACGTCTTCAACCCTAACAAAACATCCCACTATGCGGCGCGTTACTATGCAAATCTTACAAACCGCACGCTTGAAAGCACTGCAAGCGTAAACTTCCCGGTAGACGCGTCGGGTTTCCACCAGAACGGCGTGCTTGCCAATAGTGACGAGAAAAATATTGTAGTAACGAACGACCAGCGTGCGTATGCCAGGTCTAATTTCACTGCGCTGAACAACAAAGGACGGTCTGTATGGTTTGCAGACTACAACAGGGCGGACCACAACGCCCCTACAACAAAAGCAATAGACAGCCTTGTCAAGGCCGCAATAATGTGGGACAGCGGCGAGAGGTTCAAACTGGATGTCATAAAAAAAGAACCTGCGCCGATACATGTGAAAACCGGCATATTTGTATTCGGCGAAGACCCGTATCTGGTAGAATTAACGGTGTGGAACGTTTTCTTTTAAACTTTTTCTTTCGCAAAGGAAAATCTTAATCAAAAAGAAAATATATTACAAAGAAATTTTATCCGTATATTGCATTTATAGCTCTACAGGTTAATAATCGGGATATTATACACCTGTGAGCTATACAAGGTGAAGCGAAGCTTCACCTGTACAGGAGAACCAAAGGTTCTCCTTGTATGTAAACAAGTAAAAATCATATCCAGAATCTTTACTTGTTTATAGCGCTCCAAGAAAACAATCTGGAGTATTATAATTTCTTGAGCGCTATAAGCAAACCCAGTTATAATACCCGATTATTTACTGGGTTTGCTATAACTATAATAACGTTACGTCCATACTCTTATCTATGTTTTGCATAAAATGTGGGAAGCCGGCGGTAGTCAATAACTTCTGTAGCGAATGCTTTATTGAAAGAGAAGCTTTGTTCTCGGCCAAGGATATAAATTTCGTTTACTGTGACCTCTGCGGGATCGATCAGAAAGCACTGGGCGATGCTATATTGAACTCAATAAAATCTCAGAACAGCCTGAGTGAAACCAAGATACACAAGAAAACTATTGGAAATAAGATCCACGTCAAAATAACATGCATAGGCAAGATAAACGGGATAAAGAAAGAAGAGTCCCACACTACAATGGTCATACTTAGGAAAAAGATGTGTGACATGCACGTCAAGCTGTCCGGCGGATATTACGAGGCCATGATACAGGTCAGGGGTGAGCATAAGGAAGTGATTTTAAGGCGTGTGATGAAAATTGTTCCGGAAAAAGCTGTGATCAATGTCGAAGAAATCCCTGAAGGTTATAATGTAAAAATAATGAGAAAAGCAAACGCCGCCGCAGCCGCGAGGCAGCTCGGCGAGAGCTACAAGATCATAAAATCCTTTAAGGTTGTAGGGAGTAAGAAGGGCCAGATGCTTTGCAGGAATTTTTATGCTGTCAGGTAGTAAATATGACAAAGGGTTTTGATTCTATTGATAAATTAATCGGGTTTTATGTTAAACTCGGCTATACAGGCTACAAATTGAAAAAGGTTCTTGGAAAAGATAAGAGTTATTGGCGTCTTATAAAGGAAAGAAGAGCCGAACTAAGAAGACTTGGTCTTGACCAGTCAGAAATAAAGAAATATGTACTGCTTACAAACAAAGACGTTGAAATTCTAATAACCTGCAAACGTCTTGAGAAGATAAATTTAACAAAAGAAGACCGTTCCTTGGTCAAGCTTATAAAAACTCAGTTAGAAGAGGACTGGAGAACTCCATTGAAAATAGAGCTAAATAGGCTTCTGAGAAAATACGAGTGATAATCATGTATCGAAGCGATGAACCAATGAGAATAAAGACGCCAAGACAGGGCGAGGTATTCGGTGTAATAGAAGCCATGCTTGGCACGAACAAGCTTCGCGTCAGGTGTCAGGACAATAAGATGCGATTGTGCAGGATACCTGGGAAGCTGCGTAAGCTGCTGTGGATGAGGGAAGGCGATATTGTTCTGGTCAAGCCATGGGACATAAAAGGCGATACCAGCGGCGATATAATCACGCGATACACGCAAACGCAAGTTTCTTGGCTAAAGAGAAAAGGCATGCTAAAACTTGATTGATTATCAACAACCATCATTTACGAATTATGAAATATATTAAAATCAACGATGGTTGGGGATATAAGGATACCTACAATTAACATTTTATCCTGTTCTCCACCATCTAAATATAGGTGGTATCCTTAGTATGATAGCTACAGTTAAAATTCCCGAAGAACGAGTATCTGTCCTGATAGGCACGAAGGGTTCTACAAAGAGAAATATCCAGCGTCAGACAAAAACCAAGATTATAATAGAAGGCGAAGAGGTCACAATAGATGGCGACTCGATAAATGCGCTGGATGCGGAGAATATTGTCAAGGCCATAGGCAGGGGGTTTTCGCCGGAAAATTCCTTCCTTTTGCTGGATGAGGAGAACACGCTATCCATCATAGACCTGCCTAAAAATAAAGCAACACTAAAAAGGGTGAGGTCACGACTGATAGGCACGAACGGCAAGTCGAGAAGGAATATAGAACGCCTGACAGGAACACATATATCCGTATACGGCAAGACCGTCTCATTGATAGGCGAGTACAGCAACGTCGAAATAGCCGAACAAGCCATAAACAAACTTATAAAAGGTGTGTCGCACAGATTTGTATACGAATTTCTGGAGGCAAAACAGAATGAGCGAGCGTAAAAAAGCCGAGGATTTTGCGAAGGAGCAGAAAGAAATAAGCGTCAGCGAATTTTTCGAAAAGAACAAACATCTACTTGGTTTTGATAATCCCACGAAATCTCTTCTTATGGCAGTCAAGGAAGCTGTCGACAACTCTCTTGATGCGTGTGAAGAAGCGGGCCTCGTGCCAGACATAACCGTCAAAATAAAAAACGTCAAGGAAGATGTTTACCTAGTTTCTGTAAGCGACAACGGACCTGGTATAGTGAAAGAGCAAATACCCCGCGTTTTCGGCAAGCTGCTTTACGGCAGCAAGTTCCATCGATTGAAGCAGTCCAGAGGTCAGCAAGGTATAGGCATAAGCAGCGTTACGCTTTACTCGCAGCTGACGACAGGTGTGCCTACCAAAGTATGGTCCAAAGTCGAGAGCAAGAAAAAAACACATTATTTTGAACTGCACCTGAACACGGCAAAGAACGAGCCTGACATAGTAAAGGAAGAAGACATCGACAAGGAAGTTGTAGGCGAGCACGGCGTGCGCATAGACATGGAGATACACGGCCGCTACAGAAAAACTGTCGAAGATTACATAAAGCAGACATCCATATCCAATCCGTTCGCAAAAATAAGCTACACAGCACCAGACGGCACAAAGACAACCTTCCCGCGTTCCCTCAATGAGTTGCCGAAACAGCCGAAGACTATGAAGCCTCACCCTCACGGGATGGAATTCGGCATTTTACAAAGACTTCTGCAGAAAACATCCTCCAGAACTTTGCTTTCTTTTCTAACTAATGAATTTTCCTCCGTCGGCAATCAGAGTGCAAAGGAAATATGCAAAATTGCCAAACTTGACGAAGGTACGAAGCCGCAAGAATTGGATAGGTCATCAATAGAAAAATTAATCAAGGGAATGCAGACCGCCAAGGTGCAAAGGCCACCCACGGACTGCCTGTCGCCTATCGGATCTGCAGAGTTGGAAAAGAGTCTCAAAAAAGAATATCCAAATGCCGAGTTTGTTACGTCAATAACAAGGGATCCTGAAGTCTATAGAGGATTTCCTTTCCTTATAGAAGTTGGTATTATTTATGGCTTTGAACAAGAATCAAAAAAGAAAAACGATGAAGAAAAGAGAGAAGACACCATAGAATTGATAAGATTTGCCAACAGAGTGCCGCTGCTCTACCAGCAGAGCGCATGTGCACTGACGGAAGCGGTAAAAGATGTTGACTGGCGCCGCTACAATTTACAGCAATCCGGAAGTAATTTGCCTTCGGGTCCTATGAAACTTGTTGTACATATTTGCTCTGTCTGGGTACCGTTCATGTCGGAAAGCAAGGAGGCAGTTGCAGCATACCCGGAAATAATAAAAGAAACCAAACTTGCTATTCAAGACGCGGGACGCAAGCTCTCCTCTTACTTGAGCGGCAAGCGCCGTGCTGGCGAACAAAAACGCAGGCTTCAGATGTTCGACCGGTATTCAGGTGAAGTCTCGGCTGCCTTATCCATACTAAGCAAAATTCCGGAGAAGGAAGTGGAGAAGAAATTAAAGGCACTGATAGAATCAAGAATACACATAAAGGAAGATTTTGCAGATGAAGAAACAAAGGAAGTCGCAGGCGAAGCTAAAGATGTAAAGGAAGCGAAGAAGAAATAGATGAGTGATTTTAATGGTCAAAGATGTAAAAAAGGTACTGGAAAATCTTGGAATAAAATTGGTACAAGAAATAGAGAAGAAAGAAAACCCAAATATAGAGATACCAATACGTGCATTGTCCAATGTTGTCTACGACAAAAAATTGGGCCAGCTTACACTAGGCAATAAAACTTCCAAAAGGTATTATTTCAACGTTGCGCACGCGAAAAAATTCATGCAAACTGTCATGGTCGCTTCATTCTCAAAGCAGCTGCTGGAACAAAATATACACGCAAGCATCAGAGATATGTTCTACAACCTCAAACGTACGTTGCCGGACAGCGATGAAAATACTTTTGATGAACAAAGTGAGTCGGATCCCATAATAGTCGATCTTGAGGTTGCCACCGATGTGCTGCGCGAGCAGCTTCATCTCACTACAGATAGAAAGGGCATAGTAGCAGGCAATGTAATTATACAAGACAGGGGAGACAACATAGACTGGTCCAAGCTGGGAAGCGGCGGCTGGTCGATTCCGTCCACGGTTGATGAAATAACTTTCAAGAAAGTGGATGCTGAATTTGTTCTTGTTGTAGAGAAAAATGCAGGCTTCGAACGATTGCATGAGGACAAGTTCTGGCAGAAGCACAAATGTATACTTATCGGAACAGGAGGCCAGCCTAGCCGCGGCACGAGATTGCTTATACAAAGACTTAATGGTGAATTCAAGCTGCCTGTATATGTGTTTTGCGACAGTGATAGCTACGGATTCTACATATATTCCGTAATAAAATCAGGATCAATTAGTCTTGCACATGTTTCGGATAGAATTGCAACGCCTGAAGCTAAGTATCTGGGTCTTACAATAAGTGACATCTATGAATATGACCTAAAAAAAGCGACAATAAAAGCGAAAGATGTTGACATAAAACGTGCAAAAGAACTATTAAATTATGATTGGTTCAAGAAAAATCCTAAGTGGCAGAAGGAAATAAATTTGCTCATAGAAAAAGGTATCAAAGCAGAGATAGAGGCACTATCTCATAGAGGTCTAAAATTCATGTCAGAAACCTATCTTCCAGAGAAACTGAAGAAAAAGGATTTCTTGGATTAAATCTCGATTATCTTGATTTTTTTGTTCTTTACTAAAGTTGCTTGATTTTCATTCAGTTTTACGTATTTGTATTTAGTTTTATCCAAATCTTTCATAAGTTTTTCATAAGGTTTGACGTATTTTTCAACTCCAAAATGAGGCAAAGGTATGAAATCAATAAGGTTTAGTCCCTTGAATGACTTGAGCTTTGCCTTGGACGGGTCGTCAATAAATCTTATAGGCCATATATCGGGACCAGCAACAACCGCTCCTGCACTTGAACCAACATATACAACGTTATTTTCAGTGAGTTTCTTTACTATTTTATCAAAGCCGGTTTCCCTCATTTTCTGAAGTAGATAGAACGTATTACCGCCAGCTACGAATATTATGTCGAATTTTTTGAATTCCTTTATAGATAATTTTCTTTTAAGATTGATTTCTGTTAAATTAAAACCCTTGGCTGTTAACTTTATTTTATCCTCTTTAATCCACCATTTTGTTTCATGTAGGTCGGCGGCTGTTGGAATATATGCCATATTTCCACCCTTCACAGCCTTTTCAATCAGACTAGAAGCATCAGAAGCTAGCAATAAAGTGGCCATATCTTTACATAATCGTTTCCTTTTAAATATTATAGGAAATGTGTTAATCTGAGATGCCCCTGTAGCTCAGTAGGTAGAGCGACAGACGAGCTTTCAAGCTTGGTCGTAACTGTTAATCTGTAGGTCAGCGGTTCGAGCCCGCTCGGGGGCGCTTGGGGTCGTAGCTCAACCTGGGAGAGCACATGACTGAAGATCATGGTGTTATGGGTTCAAATCCCATCGACCTCATTATGCAATTTTATTACGACCAAAGAAAAAACGTAATGTACGGTTTTGAGACTATTGAAATAAAAAGAGGACTTGTCGAGATAACTAGATACGAAAGTAGACCAAGTAGTATATTGATGCATCCCTCTTACAAATTCTTAGTAGGTAAATTACCGAATTCTTTATAAGACCCGGGCTGTATTATACTAAAATGGGTTATAGCTTCTCTCCTACAAGCAAAGATGAAGCTGCGCGCTCTTTCATCAACAAGCGTGGCAAGCAGATGGTAATTGCCGTGGCTGTTGCGTTCCTGATAGGTATATTCTACTTCACCGGCACTACGTTAACGACATACGCCACTTACAACAAAAATCTGGAACAGGAACTGACCGATACAAAGGGGGATCTTACGGCGTCGCAATTGGAAGCGGACTCATGCCAGCAATCGCTTGATGCCTCAAACAGCCAGCTACAGACGTGCACCAACGACCTTTCATCGTCAAAATCCTCATTGCAGAGTTGCACTAGCGAAAAAAACGACTTGACAGACGAAGTCGTGGCATTCAAATCTGCCGTCGAGGCCTGTGAGGGCAAGATAACATCCTCAAGCGACTCATTCAAGCAGCTTGCCAAAAACTCGGTAAGACCTATATGTTGCAGCTTTGGTGACATGCAAAACGGAGCTACGAGGAACTGGGACATTGTAAATAATTCAATAAGCTGCTCAGGCAGCTATACAGTTAACTGTGCAACAGGCGAAACAAATTACTAGCTTTTTAAGCTTATTGTGAAAACAACTAGTAGAAGTGGACAAAGAGTACCAAGCAATCGGTGTTTGCTGCTCGTCTGACTTTTTGCTGATACGTAACTAGGTTAGTCTGCTTCTTTTGATAATTATGTCGAATAAAAACAAGCACCCTCCTGGAATGGAGCGGGCCGACGACTTCAATAAAAATGAGTACGTGGAGCCCGAGCCTGTAAAGGTTGTAGTCGATACGCTGCTCGAAGAAGAAAAGGTAATCGCTGTCGAAAACCGCGAACATGTATACGAGCCGGGCTATTATGGGAAGGATCTCGGAGAGAGGCTTGAGCTTGCGCTTGTCGAGGCGCTTCTGCTGCTCAAGCGTGGCAGGATAAGGGTATTTTCTCAGGGCAAACAGCTATCTTTCAAGGAACTTTACGATCATGCATGCTCGATAGATAAAAGATTCCCGCACAAGTATCGCGTCTATGAGGACCTGCGTGAAAGGGGGCTGCTGGTGCGCACGGGCTTCAAATTCGGCTGTGATTTTCGAGTCTATGAAAGGGGTGTGCAGCTGAAGAAAGGACCGAAAAGCGCAAAAGAGCATACAAAGTGGATAGTTTTCTCTGTATCGGAAGATTTTACAATGTCATTTACTGAATTATCACGCAGCGTACGCCTAGCACATAATATACGTGCGCGGATGCTGTGGGCGGTGGTCGATTCAGAATCCGACTGCACGTATTATATCATCCAGAGAATTAAGCCCTGATGAAATAAGCCATAAAAAGTCTAAAGAGAGTGTAATAAAATGTTAGTAAAAGACCTGATGTCGAAGAACGTTGTTTCTGTAAGGCCTGACGAGCATATCAGCCAGGCCGTTGCAAAAATGGAGAAAAACAAAATACACCAGCTGCTTGTCATGAGTGACTCATCACTCTACGGTATGTTGGAATTGAAGAAAATAGTGTCCAGAGAAATCGATATATCAAGTGCTAAAGTCGAGAACCTGGCAACAAACGTGCCGAATATAGACGCAAATGCAAGCGTAGAAAGCGCCGCACAACTGCTTCTAAGCTCGGCTGCGCGTGCGTTGCCGGTAACGGAAGCCGGCAGTGTTGTCGGAGTTATTTCCGAGTCCGACCTGATGAGGGTTGCAAAACAATTTGTAAAAGGTCTTAACAGCAACTTGCAGGAAATATTAACGCCGGCTATCTATCTCGGCAAAAATGATAATTTTGGAAGTGTCAAGAGACTGCTTTTTGATAAAAATATATCTAGAGTGCCTGTAGTCGACAGTGGAAAGGTTATTGGTGTAGTAAGCACGTTTGAAATGCTCAAAGTATTGAGAGCCGGAAAGACTATGGAGGCTCATGGTGGTAGGACACAAGAAAAAGGCGCGAAGGAAAGGCTACGCCTTGTAGAAACACCAGTAACAGCAATAATGAGACCGGCTACGGCGTTGTCCGGCAGTAAAACAATAAGCGATGCTATAGAGCTACTCAAGACGAATGAAGAGCTCATCGTTAACTACGACGGCGGTTTTGGGGTAGTAACACCAAAAGATATTGTTGAGCTTTTTGCTGCAGCGCCCAAGAAAGAGGTCTATGTACAAATAACCGGCATGCACAATGAGTCAATAGAATTCAAGGCGCGTATGGATATAGCTGTAACAGAATTTGTCACCAAGATAGCAAAAATAGTGAGAAATATAGAGTATTTTGTCGTTCATGTCGACAAGATGCAAAAACAGGGCAACAAGAGTAAATATTCGATTCGTGTACGTTTCAAGGCCTCAGAAGGGTTTTTCGTTGCGCATGCATGGGGATGGAAACCTCTTGACGTGATACAGGAAGTTTTCAGGAACCTAGAAAGTGAAATACTGCACAAATATGGAAAGGTGCAGGCTGGCAGAAAGAAGAGAAGATTCGCAAGCAAGGGAAGATAAAACAAGGGCATGCAATAGGCTGCTATTTATTCTGGAAACTCTATCAACCAAAACCAGTATGTTTCATGGTTAAAAATTAGTAGAAAAGAAAAAATTTCTAAAGTCTTAAATGTCTCTGCCTTTTATTGTCGAGCGTCTGTTGGCTTTTGCGTGTACTGCTGCCTTGTCAAGAAGTCTTACAACTTCCTTTGTCAGCTCTGCAACTGCGTCGCTACCTAGATTCATTTTCTTCTTTTTTGCCAACTGTCTTATCTTGCTCTTAACGATCAATGCGTCTCCCATATTTTCACCTCGTTTCTTATAACGCTTTCATGTCTACCAATATTTATTTGGAAAATATGCTTTAAATTCATTTTACAACGGCGTACCTAAATTCGCTATGTCTTCCCCGTTTAAAAATTTCTTCAATACGTCGGGCAAATCGGTTATCTTGACACGTATCTGCTTCATCGTATCCCTGTCTCTCAATGTAACTGTCTTATCTTCCAGTATCTTGTGGTCGATAGTTATAGAGACTGGTGTACCTATCTCGTCCATTCTCCTGTATCGGCGGCCTATACTACCAGAGTCATCATAGAAAACTGCAAACCCTGCGTCTTTTAGAAATTCCCTGACCTCGTTAGCCCTTTCATCAAGCCCGTCCTTGCTGACCAAAGGAAATACTGCACAATCAAAAGGCGATAACTTACGAGGAAAAGCAAATATGGCTCTTTCCCCATCCTCTCTGTAAGCAAGTTCGAGTATTGCATAAATATTCCTGTCGATACCAAAGCTAAGCTCAAGCACGTGTGGCACGAATTTCTTCTCGTCCACAAAGACTGACATGTCCTGTTTCGAGACGCGCTGGTGTGAACCGAGGTCGCGGTCACTTCTATAATGCACTCCACCGACTTCAATAAATCCTAAGTCCCCAACCTTAATCTCGATATCCCAGTGGTATTTGTTATAGAAGGCTTTTTCCTCGTCCGATAGTTCCTTGAAACGGAAAAACTCTGTAGGCACTTTCAATACGTCAAGGAAGAACTGTTGCACTTTTGCCATGTGGTAGACATAAAACTGTGGTAAATGCTTGGTCATCTCCTCACACTTGACCTCTCTAACATTTTCAGGCCTGTTCTTTACAGGCATGACAAATAGTTTGTAATTTTTTACTTCGGAAAATCTTGGATGTTCTTCAATCTTATCCGGATTAAAAAATATCTGCAACTCTGCCTGGTTAAACTCTCTCATGCGTATAAGCAACTGCCGTGGGCTAATCTCGTTTCTGTAAGCCTTGCCTATTATTGCCAGACCTAACGGAAGCTTTTTGCGCAGGCACTCAAA
>DATDXH010000016.1:0-5420 GCA_035289405.1 archaeon
GCAACGCACTGTCAAGGCCTTTTATCAGGAAACGCGCCCCGACGACGACAGGTAGGTCGCGGTAAATGATCTTAGAATTATATATTCCTTCTTTCTTCGCAGTTTCAGCATCCGTAAGATCGAATATCTCGCCTGTTTCCAATCTGCCCACATAGGCGATTTTTACGAAATCTCCTTTTTGCATATTAACACCAATTACAAACGGCTTACATTTCTCCTCTATTGCTATAAATGCTAACGTTTATAAAGACTTTTGTTACTATTGAGTAATTGATAAACATGGCAACACGTTTGGGGTTGGACGCAGCCGGTCAGATAAGACGGCCAGAAGGCACTGGCAAATGGTTCGTAAAATCAAGAGCAATGTCTGCACTAAAAAGGGCTGGGTACAAAATCACTGGAGAAGAAGTCGGCCGCGGTTATGTATGGACTGCGACAAAAGGGAATGACAAGGTCGAATTTGCCAGAGGTATCACCTCCAATAGCTCTATAGGATGGATTTTTGATACGTATACCAAAGATCAGGATGCTATAGATATTGCATATAGGTTTGGGGCAGTTGTTTACGAACATAGTTGGAATAAATTGAATGAATCAATAGCAGGTGTGAAATAAATGTTGTTCAAAATAGTTGACGATTGGAAGCAGATGCTGCCGCCTGAAGACGAGACACGCATGAATACTATGCTCAGGAATATTGCCAAGCACAGACCTGCTTACCGGTCTTCAAATGACGTCAAGACAGCGCAGCTTTGGTGCGCCTTGCTCGAGATGAGAAAGGAAAATCATCTCCTTCTGAAAAAGGTAAAGAGGCTTGAATACATTTTCGAGGGCCTCGCCGAGCGCATGAAGCAGGACAACGACGAGAAACAAATTATAGAAAGTTTGGAGAAATTCTGATTTTTATGCCAACGATAGCAACTCCAGAAGTAAAAGAGAAAATGATTGTCCCGGCTGTTAGTTCTGACTATCCTAGACTTGTAGCATCTTACAAACATGGCGGCTACGAAGTTGATTATGCAAACCCTCTTGTAAGGACAGGCAAGAATTATCACAATTCTAAGGCTGAGATTCCTGAAGGCCTGAGAATGTCCACGGCTGGCGAGGAACTTGCCATCCAGTTGAAATATGAAAAAGTCGCAAATATTTTAAGACGCATAGACGAACACGAAATTCTGGGAAAACCTCCTGGTCAGGTGGCTGATGTTCTTCGCAACCTTGCAAAAGAAGACGATAGGGAAGCCATTTCTTACGTGTTCGGTATGGAGTCAGAAGCTATGCAGAGCGTCTATGAACAAAATAAAGGCGTCCTGACAATAGACCCGAGAAACGCCAAAGTCTTTGACGACTTGTTTGCAAGAGGACAAGATAAAATATATATGTGGCAGTGGACAGAAACATTTCTGCGAGTTCCACGCGGCAGGCAGAATCCAGACAAACCAGATTATGTTGATTCTAATGGAAGAAAATACTGGGCAAGAGAATTTGGCAACGGCAATGAAGTTGTCGGAGTTGTTTACGTGCCTGAGGGCAATGGCCGATTAGTTGCTGAATTGGATGAAGTTTCCGGCGTCCCGCAAGTCACTATAGAAGACCGGAAGTTGCCGCACAAGCCTTATAATACTCACTTTTGGTTTGATCCAACTCCAGCTTTAGACAGAACATCAGGTCATCGTGACGTTGCTGTGGCGCGCAGGTGCAGCTGGCTTCGCGATGAGGGCGGGGGGTGCCTGTGCGTCACTGCGGACTTTGGGCGCTCGGATGCGTATTCCGACGATGGGTTTCGTCCAGTTCGGGGTTCTTTTGAAATTAACGCAGAAAGGACTGTACGTTTTGGATAAGTTTTTCGAGTTTATAATAACAAAGGTTTGGTTTTTCCCTAGAACAAGAATGAGGCGTGCGTTGGTTAAAGCTGGTTTTCGAGTTGAGTATTGTCCACCCATATCTACTGGGCATCCTGTAATATCGATTTCCCACGATGGCTGGAGACATGGTACTGGATTCTACGACACTCCGAATATAATAAAATTCGGGAAGAATTATTACCCGAGATTTTCTACAAATAATGAGGAACTAAGAAGAATATTGGAACAATATGCACACCTTTCAGATGATTCTATTCCATAAATATCCCGAACTTGCCCGGCGTCGATGACTTTCCTTTGGGATTTTCTGTCTTGTCCGCATCTTCTATCTCTATCTTGCAGCCTGTCTCCTTTTCTATGAACTGTTTGGCGTCTTCCAGCAGCGAGAACTGGCGGCTGCGTGGTAGCACTGGATGCAGTTCGTTTAGCCTCTTGTAAAGGCCCTGAATGAAGACAACGGTTGCTTTGCCGTAGCTTCCCGAGGACATTATCTCTTTTGTTATCGCATTCACGTCGCCCGTTTTGTTGCGCAGGACTTTCTGGTATACGCGGAACTTCCAGTCCTCTGCCACGAATAGGGTTATCTTTTTTGGTGTGATTTTTGCTATCTTTTTGACTTCTTCCACATCTGACAGTGTCTTTCTTATTAGCTCCTCACCTATCTCGGCCTCTATGCTTATTTTATTGTTATCAGGTATCGGCCATTCAGCTGTAGATACGAAGCCTTTGTTGCCAAGCATTTTCCAGAACTCCTCGCACACGTGAGGGGTGAAAGGCCCGATAAGTTTTATCATGTTCTCCAGATAGCCATTCAAAACCTTCCTGTTGGCGTTTTTGTCTGTTCGGCGCAGGTACCACTTGAGGTCATTGGTTGCATCGAACAGCGCAGACTGCACGGCACTGCGGAACATGAGTTGCTCAAAAAACCCTGTGGACGTTTCGATATGCCTTTGCACCCTGCTCTGCAAATAAAGCTCAGGCCAGTCCAATGAAGTTTTCTTGAATTTCTTCATATCCTTTATGATGCTAAGCAGAAACTCGTAGCGGCTCCTGTAGCTTTTTATTGCCTCTTCCCTCCAGTCAGCGTCGTCAAGACCCTCGCTTGAGCAAGCTATGTTTATCCTTACCATATCAGCTCCGTGCTGGTCTACGAGGTCTTTGAGTGGTATGATGTTGCCCTTGCTCTTGGACATCTTCTCACCCTCGACGTTGACAAAGCCATTTACCGCAATACATTTCGGCCATTTGCTCTCAGGCCACAGTGCCGTGTGGTGGAATATGTAGAACGTCAGGTGGTTCTGCACAAGATCCTTGCCGCTGTTCCTTATGTCCAGCGGGTAGAAGTAATCAAAATCTTTTTTCATTGCCATGAGCAAGGCTAGTCGTATCTTTGCGTTTTTTGCAACCACCTTTGGCAACCCTTTTCCCAGGAAAACGTAGTCAAAAACCTCGTCGCTTAATGCGGCGGCGGGTATTTTGTTCTTTCTGATTATGTGTGCTATCGTATAGTACGCCATGTAAATAGTGGAGTCGCTTAATGTTTCAATTAACCATTCCTTGTCCCATGGCATGTACGTTCCAAGGCCGCTTTTCCTCGCACAAGCCTTGTCTTTGAGCCAGTCAACCGTGTTCTCAAAGTTGTTTTTTGCTTCTTCCGGATAAATTGTCATCTTTGATAAACAGTACCGTACTTTCCTTTTCCATTCTTCATCCGAGTACTTGAGGAACCACTGGTTTTCCAGTATCTTGACGTGGCACTTTGTTGTGCATCTGCAGATTACGTCATTGATTTCCCACATTATATGAGCGATGCCGCGGTCGATGAAATCTATCGTTAATTTTTCCTTGGACTCGCTTACTTTTAGCCCGCTGTACTGCCCGCAGTTCTTCAGCACACCTGTGTGGAACTCTTTCTTGTAAAGCAGTGCAGTGGCTTCGTCAAGCTTGTCAACTTCCGATAGATTTTTTATTTCCATTCTGTCTGATATTTCCTTGGCCGGCAGTTCGCCAAACCCTTCGGCCTGCACCACGCTTATCGGTTCCAGGTCACTCTTTTCGAAGCCGTATATTTGCAACTCATCACTGTCTATCAGTTCTTTTATTGCAATCCAGTCATAGGGCGCGTGGGCTGGAACACTCATAACAACGCCAGTACCGTTTTCAGGGTCGACAAATTTGCTTGGAAGAATGGGTATTTCCCTGTTACCAAGTGGCTCTGTGCATCTTTTCCCAAGAAGCTCACGGACGTCGAAGCCGCCTATAGTTTTGACATTTTTCATCTGGTCCTTGAGCTTCTCAGCCGCGTCCTTACTTACTATCCACCTCTCGTCATCGACACCGAGTTCGACATACCCCGCGTCCGGATTGAGCCAGATATTTGTGACACCGTAGAGTGTTTCCGGTCTCAAAGTAGCCGCCGGCAAAATATACCCGAGATGGGAGAATTTTATCAGTGTGAATTCAACGGGACTTTCGCCTTCACCGCGCAAGCGGTCATGATCGCCTGTCGGACTCTGGTCCTTCGGGCACCACACCACAGGATGGGTACCCTGCACTACGTAGCCTTTTTTTCTTAGTGTATTATATTGCCATTCTACGAAGCGCGAGAATTGAGGGTCTATAGATAGTGTGAATGCACGGCGCCAGTCTATTGAATACCCTATCGAGTGGAAGCTGTCCGTTATCTTCTTTGTCCAAAATTCAGCAACGTATTTTGGCCCCTTTTTCTTGAACGCCTCGAGATCCCTGTTGGTTGCCCCAAACAGTTTGTAAGTATCTATCTGGCTCTGGTCGCCTTTCTTCAACCTTTCTACGGTGCCAAGAATCGGTTCGCCAGTGGCATGAAACCCCTGCGCCATAAGAGTGTTGAAGCCCTGCATACGCTTGAAACGTGCATAAGCATCCGTCCTGGTGAACGTGTAAGAATGGCCTATGTGGACGTTGCCGTTTACATATGGAATAACGTTAGAGGTGAAGAATTTTCTACGTTTGTCAGGATCCACATCAAACAACTTAGCGGCGGCCCATTTTGTTTGCCACTTTTTGTCAAGTGCACCGAAGTCTAACATGTGGTATATTTATTATCTATGTTTTTATACGAGGAATACCACCTGTCTTTAGACGGTAGTATTATTTGTGGTATTCCTGTATCAAAGAATCCACAAATCTTATCGTGGTATTTCACAGAAATACCACCATCTTCAGATGGTGAATTCTTTTTATAGTGAAGCAAGTAAAAACCTAGATATTATAAACTTGCTTCACATACTAGGATAATAGAAAATTATCCTGTACAGGTGAAGTTTCACTTCACCTTGTATAGTTCCCAAGGAAATAAAATAACAACCATACCTTGGAGAACTATAAGGTATGATTGTAAGTATAGAAAATAGAGGATTTTGAATAATATACATTTCATTCAAAGTCCTTACTGTGAACTTTGACAAATTATAGGTATAATCAAAGTTCTCAGTATCTATAGCATGTGACATAATTATTTGTACATATTATGATGTCACTGCTATATGCAGATGACATTATTTTGTATGAAAACTA
>DATDXH010000017.1:0-9730 GCA_035289405.1 archaeon
GGCTCGTTGAAACGTGCCGGAGTTGAGGTAGGAAAGGACACTACCATTGACTATAACTCCGCGGAAGGTGCGGCGCTTATTCAGGAATACGGAATAAAAACCGTGCCTGTTCTGATACTTTCCAGAGAGATAGAGAATTACACATTTTTTATGCAGGCTCTTCCCACGATAAATGCCACGCACAAGAACGGCAACTATGTGCTGCACGAGATACGCCCGCCCTACAAGGAGATTTCAACTGGCAAGGTGCTCGGGCTGGTCCGGCTGGTTTTCCTTAACGACTCGTCATGCAGGCTGTGCTACGATGTCCTCTATCACAGGCAAATACTGGCAGGCTATGGGATTTTCATAGCAAACGAGACGCTCGTCGATGTCAACTCAACCGAAGGAAAGGCGCTCATCAGCAGATATAATATAAAAGCCGTCCCGACATTCCTGCTCTCGCCTGATGCAAAATATTACACGCTACTCATGAGCGACTGGAATATTGTTGGGTCAGTTGTTGACGAGTGGTACATATTCACCAACATGACGGCGATAAATGCTCCTTATCGGAATTTAGAAAATGGCGTAATTATCTTCCCGGCGGGATAAAAATGAAGTTAGAATTGATTGTCTCGCTTCTTTTGATTTCTTCTGTTGCTTTTGCACACCTAGAAGGAGAAGCCAAAATAATTGGAGATTATAGAATTGAACTGGCCACGCTGCCCGAAATGCTTGAAACAGGAAAGAATTCTGACATAGTTATAATTATAGAAAATGCAACGACAGGCGAACGTATGGGCAGGGTTGGTTTGTGGGCAAGACTCTCACTCGACGATATTGCAATAATTTCCAGCCCCAACCTTGTCACAGACAGCTCGGGAATTGCGATACTGAATTATAATTTCAACAAACCTGGAAATTACAAGCTGGATGTTTCTTTGTCTGATGCAGTAACAGGATTCGATCTCCACGTATCCGGAAGCGAGCCTGTTCCGCTTTACATTGCAGCAACAGCAGTGATATTTTTCATAGTCGGCCTTGCAGCGGGTATGATATTTTTCATGAAGCGTAAATAGGTTTAATAGATTTTGGTCAACTAATAGGTAGAGTATATATGGTTTTCAAGTGCGACACATGCGACAGGGAATTCGGCACACAGGAAGGGCTTGACCAGCATAACGCTGACAAGCACGGCGTTAAGCAGGAAAAGCATGATACCGGCAAAGATCGTGAACACAAGCGCGACGAGGAGATACATAAAAAGGAAACAGGCAGGCGCAACCGTGGGAAAGTCATTAAGTACGTCGCGCTGGCTGTTGTAATTATAATTATCGTCGCTGGCGCTTACTTTCTTGCTACATCACGCCCGCCATCGTACACGCCATTCGGCAATTTAGGTGACCGCGTGTTGGGTGCGGATAACGCCACCGTCACTATTGTCGAGTTTTCCGACTTCCAGTGCCCGTTCTGCGGACAGTTCGCACGCGACACGGAACCACAATTAATATCGGAATATGTGGACACAGGGAAGGTCAAATTCATTTACAAGCACTTCCCTCTCAGCCAGACACACCAGTTTGCGCAGAAGGCTGCCGAAGCCTCGGAGTGCGCAGGCGACCAGAGCAAATTCTGGGAATACCATGATGTGCTGTTCCAGAACCAGAATGCGCTGACAAGGGGCGACCTCAAGAGATACGCGACCCAACTAGAATTAAATACCACAGCGTTTGACGCATGCCTGGATTCAGGTGCTATGGATGGCATAGTGAAGCAGAATTATAACGAAGGCACCGGCAAAGGCGTCACATCTACGCCCACATTCTTCATCAACAACGTGAAAGTATCCGGCGCGCAATCGTTCAACTCATTCAAGGCAGCGATAGACGCGGAGTTGGCAAAATGAAGAATGTGATTTATTTATTTGTTTCATTTATTCTTGTTTTATCCCCGGTATTGGCACACGACGAAAGCTCTGGCGGAGAATTGAAATTCATCAGGGGCTACACGCTGGAAATGTCGGATACGCTATCATTCTCGATAAGCCTGAACGGAACTGTACTGAAGCCCACAGCAGACCTGGAAATTTACAAGAACGGGAACCTTGTTTTTTCTAGCGATATGAAACCGGAGGACGACGGACATTACATAGCACAGTACAACATTTCCGGCGGATTCTATGAGTTCCGCCCATTTTTTCATGTCGGAAACGACATAATATCTGCTCAGTTCTCTCAGGGCGAACCGCAGAAGTCTTCTGCGCCATTATGGATAATGATAGTGCCGGCGATAGGAATTGCCGTGGGCATCGTAAGGAAAATCAAAGTCATGGTTGGCGGCTCTCTGGCATTGATAGTAATACTTGGCATTGTGTATGCTTACGTTCCGGTTGAAACCACAAAGACCCACGAACATGCCGATTTTGCTGTTTTCCTGAATGGAGAGCAGTACGACTTCTCCCAGGAACGCTTTATGACGTTCAATAACACTGAGCTGAGCGAGCTTGTGGACCTGCACGACATGAAGGGCAACATAATCCACAAGCATGCCAAGGGCATAACATTGGGATACTTCTTCGGGACGCTGGGCATTAAGTTCAGCTCGACCTGCTTTGTTGCCGAGAGCGAATATTGCGGCCCGCTGAAGATGTTTGTCAACGGCCAGCCGAATTACGATTTTGGCGACTACAAGTTCAACGATCTTGACAGAATACTTATCAGTTACGGTGATGAGACAGAAGAGCAAATAGCGAACCAGATTTCTTCAGTTGGTACCGAGGCATGCATACAGTCCGGTAAATGTCCTGAGCGCGGCACTGCGACGGACGAGACGTGCAGCGCCGGCAAGTGTGAATAAGAACATTAGGAGCATGTGTAGAAGTCGTGGCTTAGGTATGAATTGTAAAAAACTTTTCTGCCGTTTGAAAATTTAGAAAATTGATACTAGGAATACCACCATATTCAGATGGCGGATTCTTTTTATAGAAAGCGTATATCCATTTTATAGTAGCGTTCCGTATCCTACCAAGTGCCAGCGGCCGCCTACCTGCATCGATATGGCAACTTTCTCGCCTTTCTCAGCGCATATTGGTAGCTTAAGCTTGGCATGCACCACGCCTTTGCCTGCTGATATCACAGTGCCGACTGTCTTTGCTATTGCCACGGTGAGCAGCAGCACATCGCCAGTTTTTATTGGTATTATCTTCTGATGACCTGCAACGCCTATAACATGATCGAACATTTTTGTCTCGACCTTTATTTCATCTAGCACCGGCGGGATGTTGACACCGACCACGTTGCCCACGAGCCCGTCGCCTTTGCCCAGCGCGGGATCGAGATCCGTCTGCATTGCTATAAGTCCGCCTGGCATTGCCTCTTTTATTTTTTTGTTGGACTCTATCATTTCCACTACTTTGGTTTTTACGGGTATCCACTTATCTCCTACTCTTGCCCCCGGCCTTATTTCTATTTCATCACCAACTTTTATGATGCCCTGCGTAAGCGAACCGCCCAATACAGTGCCTTTTAGCTCTGGTATTGCCGCTCCAGGTCTGTTGATATCAAATGAGCGCGCCACGTAGAATTTTGGACTCTTGCTATCATCCCTTTCGGGCGTTGGCATGGTGATTTCTATCGCCTCTATGAGAAGGTCGATGTTTGAATTGTTGATAGCGCTGATGGGTATTATAGGCGCGTTCTCGGCCACAGTGCCCTTTACAAAATCTTTTATTTGCTTGTAATGTTCCATGGCCTGCTGCTGTGAAACAAGGTCAATCTTGTTCTGTACAATTATTATTTTTTTTATTCCGACTATGTCCAGTGCTTTGAGATGCTCGGCAGTTTGTGGCTGCGGACATTTCTCATCCGCCGATATAAGCAGCAACGCCCCGTCCATGAGTGATGCGCCGCTGAGCACTGTAGCCATCAGCGTTTCGTGTCCCGGTGCATCTATGAATGATACAGTCCTGTGCGGAGTAGCGTCCCCGAAACATGTCATGCATTTCGGGCCGTTTGTATATGTTTTGCATTTATCACAGAAATAGAATGTCGCGTCCGCGTAGCCTAATCTGATTGTTATGCCTCTCTTTATTTCCTCACTGTGGGTATCGGCCCATTTTCCCGTTAACGTTTGCGTGAGCGTTGTCTTTCCATGATCTACATGTCCGACGAGACCTATGTTTATTTCCGGCAACAGCGTCGCATCTTTGGTTTTTATTTTTTGGTTGAAATTAATCCTCTCCGTGAACAAGACGGAAAACTTTGTTCGCCTTTTTTAATTAAAACTAAATACCGAACGAGATCTTCCCGTTTTGATTATGCTTCTGCTTTGGCTTCTTCCTTCTTAGCAGACGGGAAAAGTTCTTCGAGCGGTTTGCTTCCCGCCTTGATAACTTTGCAGTTTATCTGCGATATATCATCTGCAATAGTATTGCCGCGGAGTGTTTTTCGTCTCTTTACGCCTTTGAGCTTGTATTTGCGTTTCTTTTCTTTTTTTGTGCCTGAGTAACCGATGCCCTTTGTAACAAGGAACCTTCGACGTAGATTTCCCTCTATGTCATTCCTCATTGGAAATCCATCTTTATCACTGCCTCCAGTGATTTGCAATTCATAGCCATCCATGCCAAGGAACTGACCCTCGAACTTCTCGCCTATCTTCTTGCCGAATATAGGTGCGTCTTTCTGGTCCTTCTCGACCTGATAGCTTTTCTTTCCATCGCTTATAACGAATTTGAATGACGCCATTTTTACACCTCTGAAACCAAGCGGATGCGCTGGTCATTTACTAGGCTAGAAAAATAGTTCTCCTTTTGGTTGTCCCAGTTTTTCCAGCCGGGTTAATTGATAGATGAAATGAAAAGCTTAAGAATGTAATTAGCCGCCGTATTTTACAAATGTGCCACCCTTGATAGTCTTAAAGAAAACACCCTTGTCAGCACTACCGTTGACAAAACCAAACTGTCCTGAGACACCTGAAAATTCTTTTATGTTGGCGGTTACATTTTGTATACATTCTATATCTTCACCGCATTGTTTGAGGGCAGTAGAGACAATCATTATTGTATCATAGCCGTTGGCAGCGTTGTATTCGGGTTCCTTGCCATAGTGCTCCATGTAAATGTTTCTAAATTTTTTGTAGTTGTCTTCTTCAGATCCTTGGAATGAATATGTGTAGATTACGCCTTCTGCAAGGTCGCCCGATAAGTTTAGCATCAAAACAGATTCCGTATTCCACACAGAGTAGAACTTAACACCAAGACCTATTTCCTTTGACTGTTTCAATATCACTGAATAATGGGCCGGATTAAACGATGTAAATATGGCCTGAACATCCAAAGCTTTTGCTTTCAGAAGATCGGATCTGAAATCAGGATTTTGGAAGTTATCAAGAGACCCTTCAACTATGACTGTTCCGCCTCTATCTGAAAAAGCCCTCTTGAACTTATTTTTGTACGTTTCTCCGAAGAAATCTGATTGGTGTAGAAGTGCAACACGTGTAATGTTATTCAATACCATATGAGCTGCTATGAGTTCTACTTCCCTCTCTGGGGAAGGTGCCATATTGAAAAGGAATGGGTATTTTCCTTCGAGCGGTTCTGTTCTGATAGATATGCTGTAAATTATGGACTTGTTTTCCGCTATTGTTGTCGCTGCTCCTGTAACAGCGCCGCAGTATACAACTATAATTTTTGCCATATCAGCCTGCACAAGTTTATTCAAAGTCTTTACACCTTCGTTTGCATTGCACTTGTCGTCCTCTATGACTAGCCGCAGTTGCCTTCCGTTTATACCTCCGTTGGTATTCACATCTTCTATGGCTAATTCAACGCCTTGGACAGCCCACATTCCTACTAGGGCCACAGGGCCTGTACTCGGCGCACTTACTCCGATTATTATTTCGCCTTTTGGTTGACCTATTGCAAAGATTGCCATGTATATAATTGCAACGACAGCAACTACGACATACAACGTTCTCATAATACCACTAGTTAGTAGTTAGTGATGTTATATTTAAACTTTTATCATCATATTATTGATGATAGTATGCTGGAAGCACTAAGAAAGGCTGGACTTGATAAGAACGAATCTGTTGTATACGTGGCTCTATTAAGACGCGGCACGGCGACAGCAAAGCCAATAATAGAATCTACAAAATTGCACCGCCAGCTTGTTTATAACTCACTAGACTCCCTTATTAGAAAGGGTCTAGTTTCGTACTTCCTTGAATCGAATATAAAGCACTTCAAAGCTTGCGACCCTAAACAATTGCTTGATTATTTTGAAAAGCGAAGGCGGATGCTAGCTAAGAGAGAAAAAATTTTTAAAGAGGCAATACCGCAGCTGGAAAAAATATTCAACCAAGAGAGGGAGTCACAGAGTGCTGAGATTTATCATGGAAATCGTGGCATGAAAACCATACTCTATGATACTCTCAAAGAGAACAAGGAAATCCTGATAATGGGCGCATCCGACATTAAATCCGAAGCATTCCTTTACCACTCAAAATATATTTTTCCAAATTATTATAAAATAAAAGAAAAAAGAGAGATTAGACTTAAAATCCTTTTTAGCGTAGATATGAGAAACAGATCGAAGGAAATTGACAGGCTGAAATACTCGGAATCGCGTATATTACCAAAAGAATTTACATCAAACTCAAATATGATGATTTATGGGGACAAAATTGCTATGATATTTTGGGGCTCGAAGCCTTTTGGGGTTATCATACAAAGTAGAGATATAGCAAATTCTAACCGAGCTCGTTTTGATCTTCTTTGGAAAATAGCCAAGGAACCTTAGCCGCCCAAATAAAGCCTCTGGACGTCCTTGCTCCTGAGCAGCTGTTTCCCCGTTCCGGCAAGTTTTATCCTGCCCGTCTCAAAAACATACGCACGGTCGCTTATCTCCAGGGCCATGTGCGCGTTCTGCTCTACAAGAAGCACCGTCGTGCCCTGTTTGTTTATTTCCTTTATCTTGTCAAACACGAGCTTCACCGTTTTGGGATCCAGCCCAAGAGAAGGCTCGTCAAGCAGAAGCAGTCTTGGGCTCAGCATAAGTGCGCGCCCTATTGCCAGTTGCTGTTGCTGGCCCCCGGATAATGCCGAGGCAATCTCTTTACGTTTGGCTTTGAGAACAGGAAACATTCCGTAAACTTTTTCTATGTTTTTTTCGGATTTTTTATCGATGAACGCACCGAGCATAAGGTTTTCTTCTACCGTCATGTTGCGGAACACCTGGCGGCCCTGGTGCACGAAAGACATACCAAGTCGCGCCATCTCATGCGGATTTTTCCTCGTGATATCTTTACCGTCAAAAATTATCTTGCCTTTTGAATTTTTCAGGAAACCAAAAACAGTTTTCAACGCAGTTGATTTTCCAGCTCCATTAGGGCCGATAAGTGAAACTATCTCGCCGTCGTCAACGTGGAAAGAAACGTCGCTGAGCACGTCACTCTTTCCATACCCGCTGGAGATTTTTTCTACCGACAACATTATTTCTCCCTCCCTAGGTAGGCCTCGATTACTTTCCTGTTCTTTCTGACCTGGCCAGGAGTGCCCATTGCTATTTCCTTTCCATTATCCAAGACAACCAGGCGGTCGCAAAAATTCATCATGACGTTCATATTGTGCTCGATAATCACAATTGTCATGCCACGTTTGTTAAGGTCTTTTATCAAAGTCAATATCTGCTTGGTCATCGTGGGATTGACGCCGGCTATTGGTTCGTCAAGTAATAGTACTTTAGGATCAGTTGCGAGGGCACGTACTATTTCAAGCAGTTTCTGCTGGCCGTAGCTGAGGTTTTCCGCAAGATCGTTCGCCTTGTCCGACAAATTTACCATTTCAAGCAGTTCCATAGAGCGTTTTATTTTCTGTTCCTCTTCCTGTATCACATGTTTTTTTCTTAGCAGCTGCGGCCAGAAATTCTCGCCGTGCACGTATTTCTGCGCGATCAGCATGTTGTCCATCACAGTCAGCTTGGGAAACAGACGAATAAGCTGGAATGTCCGCGAGAGGCCAAGCTGCGATATTTCATAAGTACCGAGTTCAACTATGTCTTCCCCGCTGAATTTGATTTGGCCTTTTTCGGGGTCGTGTATGCCTGTTATCATGTTGAACATCGTTGTTTTTCCGGAGCCGTTCGGGCCTATTAGCCCTAGTATCTCGCCTTCCTTCACGTCGAATGAGCACCTATCCAAGGCAGACACGCCGCCGAAATGTTTTGACACGTTTTTAACTGACAGTAGGTTCATTTTTATCCCCTTCCAGTTTTATTCTCTTTAATCCTAATTTGTCATAAACATGTTCAGAACTTATTATTTCGTCATTTTTGCATGAAACTGCATGTAACGCATCGAACGTGTTCAAACCCTTCTCTTTCATCAAATGAGCAGCAGAAATGATTTTATCAACATTCCCTTCGATTCTGGCAAGTTCTTTTATAGATACAACAACATTTTCCGGATCAAGGCCGAATTCTTTTGAAATAAGAAGTATTTCTACTACAGCCCATTCGCTAGTCCAGATATTTCCGCTGTATTTTTCAAGAGCGGTTTCGGCTTTTGCCTTGAGCCAGTCGCTTTTTTTGATCAATGCTAGAAAGAAATCGCTGTCTGCGTATGGCATGTTATCGCTTCTTTTTCGCTGGATTTTTAGGGATCGCTTGCTCCACTGCAAGTTTTCCTGCTAGTTTTTTCAAATCAGCAATTGACATGTCTTTGGGCAATTTTTCGCCTTCTTTTTGAAGTGTAGCAAGAGGGTCTTTAGGTACAGGTATCAAAACTATCTCTCCGAGAGCTTCCACTACAACAAATTTGTCTCCGTATTTGTCGCGCAGGCCTTTGTCTAAAAGCAGGCGACCCCTGTCGTCTAATGTTACTTCTGGCATAAACTCACAATATATTCATGAATGGGTAAGTATTTAAATTTATGGGTAATAAATGAATTTTACCCATTTGGCCTATATGACCGTATTTGCCCGTCTCAGAGAGCTAATAAGGTGCAACGCCATATCTTTGCCGCATTTTCCTTTTGTCATTTCCTTTTCCTCCGAAATACGTATTCGCCGAACAATCCTTGTGGGCGTTTCAGAAGTATGACCAATATCAGTGCAGCATAAATCATCTGCCGTCCTGCTCCGACTAAATTGGAAGGCAGCCCTATGAAGCGCAGCGGCTCTGGCAATAATATGATAAGGAACCCGCCCACGATCGAGCCTTTTATTGATGACATGCCGCCGATTATCACAGCCGATAGCAGCAATATTAAAACCGGAAACGAGAACGATGTCGGATCGATGAACGTTATGTAATGTGCATACAACGAGCCGGCCATACCTGCAAAAAATGCCGAAACCGTGAGTGCGATCATCTTGTACCTTACTGTATTCTTGCCGAGTGTCTGCGCGGCTGTCTCATCCTCCCTTATCGATTTCAGTACACGGCCGAAAGGCGAATTGACTATTCTGTGCGTAACAATTATAGTTACTGCGAGGAACGCCAGCGACAATACAAGATAAGCATCAAGGGACGAAAACGAAAAGCCAAGCAGCTCGGGCCGTGGTATGCCCGGTATCCCCAATGGACCGCGCGTTACTTCTGTCCAGTTTTTCAATATAGCTTCGACTATGAAGGCAAAGCCCAGCGTGCCTAGAGCCAAGTAGTCCCCGCGCAACCTGAGCGTTGGGAACCCGAGCAGGAAACCAAAAAACGCAGCAAACAGCGCCGCGCAAAGTATAGCAACCCAGAAAGG
>DATDXH010000018.1:0-4946 GCA_035289405.1 archaeon
CAGAACGAGCCTATAGGTACGCTGGATGAAGGTTTTGTGGCCGAGCATGGACAATCGGGCAACAAGTTTGTCTGCGCAGGTAGGGCGTGGAAGATAATACAGGTTGATGGCAACAAGGTCATAGTAGAACCTGTTGACGACATTGAATCCGCTATTCCATCGTGGGAAGGTGAGCTGATTCCGGTTGCATTCGAAGTCGCGCAGGAAGTCGGACGTCTTAGGAGAATCGCTGCTCTCGAGAACGTTGCCAAGATAAAAGAATTCTACAAGGTCGATACAGAAACGGCAAAAGAAATGACAGAAATAATGAAGAAGCATAAACCGTTTCCAGTGCCCGACGATAAGACTTTCCTGATGGAAACGTACAAGGACTTCATAATAATACACAGCTGCTGCGGCTCGCTTGTCAATGACACACTAGGCCGCTACATTTCTGCCGTCCTGACAAATGAGACAGGGGTGGCCGTGAACATGAAGAACGACCCTTACAGGATTATATTGCAAACTGTAGCGACGTCAGACAAAATAAAAAGCATACTGGAAGATCCCGAGGATATGGAAACCATTCTTGCAGCTGCGATAGAGCGTTCATCGATGTTCAAATGGCGCTTCCTGCACGTAGCGAGAAGGTTCGGGGTCGTATCGAGAGACGCCAAGTTCGACAAGATAAACATGAACAAGATCGTGCAAAGCTACGCGAAGAGCCCGATCTACCAGGAGACGCTGCGTGAGGTGTTCCTGGAGAAAATGGACATAGAAAATGCCAGGCTGGTTGCAAATAAAATAGAGAAAGGCGAAATAAAAATAATAATCAAGCAGGGCCTCAGCTATCTGGGAGAGCTCGGCCTTGTCCACCAGTTCAGCGAAGTCATGAAGCCGAGGATGCCGGAAAAGGAAATATTCAACGCCTTCAGGAAACGTCTGTTAGCTACAAGAGTCCGCTTGTTATGTACAAATTGCGGTGAGTACAACTTAGTGCAAACGGTAAAAGAAATAGAAGATCAGCCCGAATGCCCGAAGTGCAGCTCACGTCTGATTGCCGTCATAAGAAAGGGCCAGATAAAAGCATTTGAGATTGTAAAGAAGCGAGCAAAAAAGAAATCGCTCACGGAAGAGGAACAGCGCGAACTACAAACGATACGCCGCTCAGCAGATCTGGTGATGGTATACGGCAGCAAGGCGGTGGAAGTATTAGCAGGTCACGGCATAGGCCCGCAGACAGCCTCGCGGATATTAGCAATGATGCACACGAACAAGGATAACTTCTACAAGGACATTTTAAATGCGGAAAAAAATTTCGCTCGGACGAAAGTATACTGGAAGTGATTACGCTACAAGCTGTGCCGTCAGTTCCTCAGCCTTGGCTCGTATATCTTTCGCATTCATAATATCTCTTCCAACAATCGCATGGAAGTTTTCACCGGCAGCTTTCCCTGTCTCAGATATACTTCCATTTTGTGTAATGAAACCAGGTGCAAATAAAACAGGTGTGATCCCAAGGGCTTGAAGAGCCTCTCTGTAAGTTTTCACTGCCTCAGGATTATTTCCAGGTACTACAAAATTAACTACACCGTGTCTAGCAGCACGCATATACATCTCCATCGGAGCGGAATTACGTATATAACCGCGTTCCTCTACTAAATATCCCTTGTGAGTCATGTGGCCACCAATAATAACACTCAGACCAGTCTGAAGTGCCTCACCCGTCCATGCGGTCTGTGTAACAGGACCTGATTGCGGGAAGAATATTACAGCATCGACACCAGAATCTTTTGCAGTCCTAGCAAACTTTCTTCCGAATTCTGGATCGCCTATATCAGTTGCAGCTTTCTGATGGTCGTAAATAATGACTTTGTTAGGCGCATGTTTCTTTGCTATTTCAACAAGTCTAGGCAGTCCATATCTTAGCCCCAATTCAAATCCAAGTTTATAACCGCTTATCCCAGTGATATCTGCTGTCTCCCTTACGACTTGTTCAAACCTTTCAATAGAATCCGTATCGCATGCAGGTATTACGCTTCTTCCAGGTATCAAAGGCTTGTCAACAAGACCATAATTTCCTCTGACTTCTGGAGTGCCCCATGCACGCAAATAAGAAGTAAACGCGTGCTCGTCTTCCGGGGACAGTCTTCCAGATTCTTTAAG
Source organism: archaeon (assembly GCA_035289405.1). Lineage (GTDB taxonomy): Archaea > Aenigmatarchaeota > Aenigmatarchaeia > GW2011-AR5 > GW2011-AR5 > GW2011-AR5. The sequence goes on from DATDXH010000018.1 coordinate 2,146, forward strand.
ATGATCAAATATATCGGATGCAGTTATAGGATAAAACACGGGTATGCCGTGCGTCGCTCTAAATTCTTCGATTGCATTATCACCATATTCGTCAACTTCCTGTCGGTTTGCAGCTATAACAAGTGCAGGTATCGTTACATCCTGTGCCAAATAATTCAACATTTTAAGTGCATCCACCTTAGCATCGCCAGCCGTCATAACGTCATCAAGCAGAACTACCCTTGATCTAGGAGGAATGCGAGCACCGAGAATATATTCTTTTTGTCTTTGTTCTATTTCGTCCGTCCCAAGTGCCGTTGCATCTCCATAAGTTTTTGGAGTATCACGCCAAGAAGAATATGGTTTATTGGCTCCAGCCCTTGCAAGTTCACCTGTTATTGCAGGGCCGAACACGTGTGCCTTCTTTGGGATTCCAACAACTCCATCGAAATCTTCTGGTTTTAAATTAGCCAAAATTGTATTTGCGTATGCACTTCCAAGAGAGTTAAGACCAGCTCCGTCATTGACGTCATCTAGTTTTATAAAATAAGGTGATTGTCTCTTACTCTTTAGTGTAAATGGGCCACCGATCTTCAGAACTTCTCTGCTAAGAAGAAAATCTATAAACTGTGCCTTGTAAGTTTCGACCATTCTTCGTCCTTGACAACAAAACTATAAAAGCCTGACACCAATTACGATTCGTCTGCGAAAGAATTACGAAAAAATTCTGTATCAGTTATAAAAGGCTTGTGAAAAAATTATGCAAATGAATGAAACGCTTGAAAGAATTGGTTTATCGTTTTCTTTGCGAAGCCCAAAATTCTTTAGACATGTTGTAAGACCTGAGTTGTACAAACGTTGCATGAAGCCCGATGGTACGACAGACCCTGAGGACGTTCACAAGATTGCAGTAGAAATGGCCAACAGATATGCAACAGTTTTTGAGGCCAACCAGAATCTTTTCAATTTTCCTGAACTTGCTGTTCAAATAAGAAATCTTCAAATGCAACCGTTCGGCACAGCTGCAGGCATGGACAAGAATGGCGATGCATTAATACCATTCTCTTACGTATTCGGATTTCAGACAATCGGCACAGTTATAGTTGACGGAAGAGAAGGTAACGACCAACCGCGTGTGGCCGTGGATGATAAGATGGAAGATGCGTACAATGCACAAGGCTTCCCGTCAAAAGGCAAAGACTATGTAGTAAATAATCTGCAAAGGTACAGGAGATCGAATGCGCCGCAAAAACCAATAATAGCAAGTGTATGTGGCCTTCCGCATGTGATACGGGAACAAGGCGCCGCTTCTTTTGTTCCGAGCAAGAACCGAGTTGTCACAGAAAGATCAAATGGCGTGATTGTTTACAAAGAGTTTGCAGACATACCAGAGACGGAGACAGAAAAAGCTTTACACAATGCCTACGTGGATACAGAAATATTATTGCATGACCTTGACACTTATGTGGATGGTTTTGAATGGAATCCTTATTCACCCAATACAGCTACGCTCACACTTTTGAGAAATCCAGAGACGTTCACACAATATTCAAAACTTCTCAGGGAGCGAGCCGGCAGCAAACTGGTTCTTGTGAAGATGGGACCCTATGATGATAAAGACAAGGACAAATGGCTGCGCTTGGTAGAGGGATTTGCAAGGTATGGGGATGGCATAACGTGTGTCAACACTTACATGGTCCCAAAAGATCAGGTACCTTCGGCCGAATGGGGTTATCCATCCGCAGGCAGGAGCGGACGTTTCCTCAAAGACAACAGAGTTAAGGCGGTAGAAGACGCACGTGCTGCATTTCCTGAGATTAAAATATTTGCAACAGGCGGAATATCCAGCGGTCCAGAAGCATACGAAACTTTCGGAGCTGGTGCAGACGCAATAGAAGGTTATACACCTTTTACGTACCACGGACTCGGTTTGGCAAGAACTTTAATGAAGGGCGTTAAAAAGGGGTTGGCAAATAACAAATATAGAGGACTACACGAACTGATAAGTGATGCACACCAAAGTGCCCAGCCTTTCTAAAAGCCATTTAAGCTTATTCTAGAAGTAATCAAATGGACTCCGAAATAATAGAGAAGTACATCAAAGCCGGCAAGGTAGCAGCGCAGGTCCGCGAGGAATCTGCAAAGATCGCAAAGGTCGGGATGCCGCTTATCGAGCTCGCTGAGAAGTTAGAGGAAATGGTACGTTCCGCTGGTTGTGACCCAGCTTTTCCTGTTAATCTATCCATAAACGAATTTGCAGCCCACTACACGCCGCAGCAGAACGACGAGACAAAAATAAAAGAGGGCGACGTTCTAAAGATAGACGTCGGTGCGCACGTAGATGGCTACATAGCCGACACCGCAATAACAGTCGACTTCGGCAAGAATGGTGAGCTGCTTAAAGCGTCCCGCGAAGCTTTAGCAGCAGCCGTCGATCTGGTAAAACCTGGTGCAATGATCAGTGATATTTCATTGAAGATAGAAGAGGTAATAAAATCTTTTGGCTTCAAGCCTGTTGAGAATTTGACAGGGCACGGACTTGATCAATATGTCGAACACAAGGAGCCGTCAATACCAAACGTCTCAATACGTAATGACCGTACTCTACAGGATGGGGAAGTCATCGCAATCGAGCCTTTCGCTACTAATGGTATTGGCCACGTCAATGATTATCCCGAAGTAATGATATTTTCCTACGCTGCAAACAGGCCTGTAAGAAGCCCTGACGCAAAGAAGATAGCCGAATACACTACACGTTATAAAAACTTGCCGTTCGCCGAGCGGTGGCTGATGACTAAGGATGCAGAGAAGGAGGGCGTGCC
>DATDXH010000019.1:0-6118 GCA_035289405.1 archaeon
GGTTAGTTTTATTAGCCTTGAATACATAGAGGTCACTAATGGTCGAAGTAATTTTTCTGCTGTTAACCGTCGCCGGACTCATAATTTTCGAGATAGTCAGCAGCATCGACAACGCGGTCATAAACGCCGACGTTCTTTCTACCATGTCCAAAAAAGCGCGCCGGTGGTTCCTTTTCTGGGGCATATTGTTTGCTGTTTTTGTTGTTCGTGGTGTCCTGCCTTTCATCATCGTGTATATGCTCAATCCTTCACTGGGATTCTGGGGAGTGATGCAGGCAACCCTGTCCGGCGACACTGCGGTAATTGCAGCCATAGAGATGTCGGCTCCGCCTCTGCTCGCCGGCGGTGGAATGTTCCTTGTTTTCCTGTTCTTCCACTGGCTGTTCATGGAGCCAAAGAACTATGGACTGAAAGGAGAGCGCTACATACACAAAAAAGCAATATGGTTTTATGCAGCCGTTTCGGTTATACTATCCGTCACTATATGGTTCGCCGTACATACGAATCCTATAATGGCATTCGGTGCTGTAATGGGCTCCACTGCCTTCTTCATAGTGCACGGTTTCAGGCAAAACGCCGAACAAAAAGAACGAGAAATGATATCAGACCCGAAGATGAGCGACTGGAGCAAAATAATGTACCTTGAAGTAATTGATACCACATTCTCGATAGACGGCGTCCTCGGCGCTTTCGCCTTCACACTGCTGGTTCCCCTTATATTAATAGGAAACGGGATAGGCGCAGTTGTCGTCCGCCAGATAACCGTGAGCAACATAGAAAATGTAAAGAAATACAAGTACCTGAAGAATGGCGCAATGTATTCTGTGGCATTCCTGGGCATGATAATGTTACTGGACGCATTCGGCGCTCACATACCATCGTTCGTGTCGCCGATAGTAACAGTGTTCATAATAGTTTGGTTCTTCCTGAAGTCAAAGAGGGAGCTTGCAAAAACAGCCCCAACAAAACAGATGGCAGTTAAGAAATAGTCATTTGTATGCTCTGCGGTCTGGAAATACTTCCCTTGAATACCTTTCCAGTCCATTGTCATATGATAATAACGAATCAATTACCCTATTGTCCGCTTGTCCTGCGGCATTTTTCGGAAGACCGCCGTGACTTGCCGGTGTAAGGCATCCTGACGATTCAATCCGTGGTTCTTTGCCCCGGAGCGGCACAAAGTGCCTGTCATTATTTCCCTCTGCATGACCCAGCCATGCATGAAAGTGCGGATCTGAGTAGAACTGAAAACCTGTTGCCCTTTCTACTTTGCCTATGTAGTCAGGATCTATTAGTCTAAATCGAAATTCTTTTCCTGACCGTCTTTCTTGACCTTTGTATACAGCCATATCAGAAGGATAACATAAATGTTTATAAGTATTTCCTTAGAGGTTCTGCGAGCGCCAGCGAACCAGTTTGATAATATATTTCTTTTGACTGGAAGCTACTTTTCTTTTTTAAAGAAAAGGAGTTTATATACTTTCGTTTTCAACCACTATGCAATACAACAGCCTCTTTGATGTTACTGTTACGAAAAAGAGGCTTTTGATACGGAGAATACATGAGTATTCTCGTATAGCATGATTCAAATACTATACGCGAATCATGCTCATACAGGTGAACAGATGGTTACAATAGATGAGGCGATTATCGCCAAGATAGTGAAAGACGGCAAGCATTTCGAGGTTCTTGTTGATCCTGACATAGCTTACGATTTAAAGGAAGGTAGGATTATTTCTCTCTCGAGAATGCTGGCAATAAATATGGTTTTTACAGATGCAAAAAAAGCTAATAAGGCGGCGCCATCCGAGATAGAAAAAGCCTTCGGCACGAGCGACGTCGAGAAGATAGCCGAGGATATAGTAAAACACGGCGACATACAGCTTACCACGGACTTCCGGCGCAGGAAGATAGACGAAAGGAAGAAACAAATAGCGGCCTTTATTAACAGAAATGCCATAAACCCGCAGACGAAGGCACCTCACCCGCCTGAGCGCATAATAGCCGCAATGGAGCAGTCACATTTTGCTGTCGACCCGTTCAAATCAGCTGATCAACAGGTCGACGACGCAATAAAGGCAATAAAATCTATACTGCCTATTGTTGTCGAGCAAATTGTACTTTTCATTGAAATTCCAGCCAAGTACAGCAGCCGCGCATATGGAATAGTGAAAGAATTTGACATTCAGCAGGACAAGTGGCTGGCTGATGGCAGTCTTGTGGCAAAGATAAGCATACCGGCAGGACTGAAGGAGACTGTTTATCGTAAATTAGGCGCCGTGACGGAAGGCAACGTGAAGATTGAAGAGGGAAAATCATGATGGACAATATAAGGCTGGTTAGAAAAAATATAGCAGAAGACGGAATTTCTTACTTGATACCAGTTAGTGATATGGAATATCTGATTTTTGGTACATCGACGTCAGGCGCGATAAAATTAGGCGTTGCGCAGTGTGAAAAGCCTGAACTATTGAAAGGAGAACTAATCCCGGTCGATCTTGGTCCTTACATGGACGAGCTTAGAGAGGCATATAGAACATTTTCCAGGGTACATGATAAATACGGTGCCGGCATTCAACGACTCAGAAATGAATATAGCCAGAGAGGTAAGCGAACTTTGTGCTAGGATTACCTCACATCCAAACATGCAGATGGGCCACGCTTAAGATGTTTAAAAATTGGAGTTGATTAAAATGAGGTGTTATAGATGAGTGAAAGAAAACTGGTCATACCAGGAGATTTCCTTGGTGACGGCCGCGCAGGCAATGGCGCATACGAGGAGGAAGGGAAAGCATTTGCAGGCTGCGTGGGCCTCGCTGAGGAGAAGAACGGCTTGTTCTTTGTCATACCGCTGTCGGGCATATACGATCCCAAGAGAAGTGACGGCGTTATAGGCAAGATACAGGATGTCATATTTTCCAAATGGATAGTTGACATAAACTCGCCTTACGAAGCCGTGCTGTCGTTGGCGGACGCGACGGATGAGTTCATAGACCTTACAAAGACAGACATGACAAAATATTTCAATTTCGGTGACTTGATATTCGCCGAGATTTCCTCCGTGTCGAACACGAAAAACGTGCAGCTGTCGATGCGCAACCGCAAATGCCGGAAGCTTCGCGGCGGGCGGCTGCTGAAGGTCGTACCCGCAAAGGTGCCTCGCATAATCGGCAAGGCCGGCTCGATGGTCGAAATGATAAAGCAAATGACCAACACGCAGATAGTTGTCGGGCAGAATGGCATAGTGTGGATAAAGGGCGACCACGAGGATATAGCCATCGACATAATAACGATGATTGAAAGAAAATCTCACGTACATGGCCTTACGGACCAGGTCAAAGCCGCGCTTGAAGAAAAAATGAAGGACGCGCCGAAAATAGAAAGGAAAGAAGAAAAGTACAACGACCGTCATGAGCACGATCAGTACAGCGACAGCGGTGACTACGGCGAAGGATTTTCATGATAGGAGAAAATGAATTTGCAAAGCAAATTATTAAGAGGCGAGAAAAATGGAACTAATAAAAAACGGAATACGAATTGACGGAAGAAAATTAGACGAACTCAGACCAATACAGGCGGCTGTCGGCGTTCTCAAGAACGCAAACGGATCCGCGATGTTCAAGATGGGCAACACGACTGCAGTAGCCGGAGTGTTCGGTCCCAGAAAAGTTTTCCCAAAGCATCGGGAGGAAGCTGAACGTGCAATATTGCGGACGAAGTACAACATGTCGCCCTTTGCGACCACTGAACGAAATCGTCCTGGTACGAACAGACGCAGTACGGAAATATCCATGGTGACTAGGCAGGCTCTGATGCCGTTGATCTTCTTAGAGGAATTCCCAAAGACTGCAATAGACGTTCACATAGAGGTGCTGCAGGCTGATGCGTCGACAAGATGCGTTGGGTTGAACGCAGCTGTGCTTGCGCTCGCAGACGCAGGCATACCGATGCGCGACCTGATTGCAAGCTGCTCCGCAGGAAAAGTAGGCGAAAACGTAGTGCTTGACGTCGCAGGAAAGGAGGACACCGAAGGTGAATTGGACCTGCCCGTGGCGTATTATCCGCGCAAGAAGCAGATAACTCTGCTGCAGATGGACGGCATCACCGACAGCCGCGAAGCGAAGGAAATCATAAAGCTGGCTGTAAAGGGATGCGAAAAAATATACGAGGAGCAGAAAAAAGCTCTGAGAAATAGGTACAAACTCGAGGGTGACGAAGCATGAAAAAAATAATATCTTACTCTTTACAAACCGCACAGAAATTAGAGACAGTGAACCTCACAACTATAGTATCGAGTGGAAGACTGAAGGAAGTGGGCGAATCCGACGGTAAATCTTACGAGGTGGTAATGTGATAGAACTAGATCCAATGATCGTAAAAGAAATGATAGAGGACGGCAAGAGGCTGGATGGAAGGCCTCTTGACAGTTACAGAGAAATACATATAGAAACCAACGTGGTGCCTTCTGCCGAGGGCTCTGCGCGCGTCAGGTTAGGCGATACCGAAGTGATTGCCGGGATCAAGATAGACGTAGGCGAGCCTTTTGGTGACACGCCCGACGAGGGTGTATTGATGGTAGGTACGGAATTTGTGCCACTGGCAAGCTCCGAGTTTGAGTCCGGCCCTCCGGGCGAGGAAGCCATAGAAGTCTCCCGTGTTGTTGACAGAGCGATACGCGAGTCAAAGGTTGTTGACTTCAACAAGCTATGCGTAAAGCCGAAAGAAAAAGTATGGATGATCAACGTCGACATCAACGTCATGGACGACGGCGGAAACCTCATAGACGCAGCGTCGCTCGCAGCCCTCGCAGCCCTTTTGACCGCTAAATTGCCGATACTTGATGAAGAAGGCAACGTAGATCACGACAAAAAAGGCACAGAGCCACTTCCAATAAAAGGCAAGCCGCTTTGCACGACATTCGCGAAGATAGGCAGCAAGATAGTGACCGATACGACCATCCATGAAGAGAGCGCGATAGACGCGCGGCTTACGGTGGGCACGTTCGAGAAAGACGGCCGTGTCATGCTGTGCTCGATGCAGAAGGGCGGCGCGGTAGGCCTGAGCATGGAAGATATAGACGAAATCATAAAGCTTGCAGAGAAGAAGGGCCAGGAACTGAGAAAACTGATCAAGTAGAGCATCGCGAAACGCTAAGCATTGTTTCCAGGCCTTTTAGCGAGAAGAAAATTTTCCTTTGTTTTTTTGCCTTGGTTTTTATTTTTTCATAATGGCCTTATTTTTCATTACTTTTTCGAGTTCTATTGTTTTTTCCTTTTTTGTGCTCAGTTTTTGTCCTTTGTAAAGCCTGTTGAGCATGAAAGGCGTGGCCAGCGTTGTAAGGAACGACATGAATACTATCGCGGAATAGATGCTGTTGGAAATTATGCCAAGCGTAAGCCCGTACAGTCCCACTATCAGCGCCACTTCGCCGCGCGGCATCATGCCCACACCTATTATCTGCGCGTCTTTCTTGGAGAATTTGAGCTTCCATGCAACAAATCCGCAGCCAACTATTTTTGTCAGCGCAGCCACAACGGTAAGCACCAATATAAACGGCCATATTGCCAGTGCTTCTGAAAGACTCACTATTATGCCGAGTGAGACAAAGAAAATTGAGGTGAATATTGCCTCCAGATATTCTGTTCCGGCGTAAAACAATCTTACGTTCCTGCTCCTGGCAAGCGACACACCAGCAAGAAACGCGCCGACTATGGCTGACAGGCCGATATATTCCGCGATGAAGCTGTACGCAAACGCAAGTCCCATCGCAAGCATGAATGTTGTCTTGGGAGAATGAACGCCTATCACATGGTAATCAAAGAAGTCAACAAGTCTTGAGAGGATCTTGTCACCAACAAAGATTGCAACAACTACAAAAATTACAGCCTTGAATGTTGTCCATACCACGCCCGAGATTTCAATGCCCGTTGGCACGCCAGACACGACGGAGAGAACTATCAGGCCAAGTATATCGTCTATGACTGCGGCGCCAATGATTAGTTTGCCTGTTTCACTGCTTATTTTGCCTATTTCCTTCAACACCGCTGCCGTTATTCCTATGCTCGTCGCTGAAAGCGTGGCTGCAACAAATAATGCCGAGGGCGTGTCAAGGCCAAAT
>DATDXH010000020.1:0-2031 GCA_035289405.1 archaeon
AGAAAAGCGATAGAGCGCGGCCTCTTCTTCTGTGAGATTGAGATTCCCAAATTCCTGAAAGGAAATATCAATTATTTTAAAGCTATCACGGATATTGAAAAAATCGAGCGTCTCATCGAGAACCCACTCCGATCGAGGAGGAACGGGGTTCGTGACATATAAGATTTCAAGTTGATTACGTTGTATTGCGTTGCCAATACTTTCTGCCGCCTGGTCTACTGGTACCATATTGGATTCACCAAGCATTCTTGGAAATCGCAATACTTGATTCTTTGCTTTGGCGGCGCGGATAGCGGATATAAACGCTCGAACTATAAGATAGAAACCGCTGAAGTTGCGTATTTCTCCTGTACGGCTATGTCCTGTTAAAACCGAAGGCCTGAATATGCCATAAGGCACGCCTGATTTTATTAGCAATTGCTCGGCATTAAACTTATCTTGTTCATAGCTGTTATTAAAACTTCTACCATCTTCGTGCGGCCTGTAGACAAATGCAGTGCTGATAAAATGCACAGGCACCTTTAGTTTTTTAGCTAATGCAAGCACCTTGCGCATCATCTGTTCATTCTTATTACCAACATCGCGGAAATGTACGACCCCGGCGCAGTGTATAATGCAGTCCACCTTATCCGAAAACTCAATATCTGCCGCTTCCGTTAAATCGTACTCGACGATCTGCTGAAATTTTGTTGGATGAGAAAATAAAATCCCGGTTTTCCCAGGTCTTACGCATGGAATAAGAGTGACGCCGCGCTGGGCGAGAGCTAAAGATATTTCATATCCCAAATTTCCTGTAATACCCGTAAGTAATGCTTTCATAATTGCATGACAACAGACCACACTCTATACCAGAGCATGGGTAAATAGAAACGAGCCGATGTACTAGTTTAATTTGCGTTCTGCCATGCCTTGCGGTTGAAAAGCAGCGTAGTCCAGAGAACGAAATACACGGTACCAATAATCCAACCGGTTATATACAAAGCCTGAACGTCTTTACTTGTGATAAGCATGATGCCTCCTACAACCTCCGCAATAAGGCCATAACGCACAAGTACAGAATATGGTGTTTTGAATTTCGAAGCAACGAGGTCAATTACCGGAAATGAAACAAGTGCTAACGCGAATGTATAAAGCATCTGTACAAGTGGCGTCAAGTTAAAAAATAGATATCCCTCTGGAGAAATGTATGCCGATGCAGGATCTCCGTACCTTCCGACGTAAAATATTCCAATGACAGCGGCAACGCCAAGGGCTGTTACTAAAAGACGGGTGGTTGTGGAAGTTTGTTGGAGCGACGCGTATAAGAAAAAAACAAGAGAAACAAGAAATGCAATCGCGCCAAAGGTGACGAACGTTAATAACTGCTCTGAATTGACGTACCCGATTGTCCACATTGCAAACGCAAAAGCGTCAAGTAAAAGCCCGATGCCGAAGTACCTAAAGATACGATCGCTACTACGTGCAAATTTGCCGCCTAAAAGAACGGTAGCGAGCACGTTATGCGCGAAAAACAATAATACAGGTAAGTTCATAATAATTATGTTTTTAAAACACTCGACCGCTTATTTGTTAAAATGATATATGTTACAATCATACTACGGAACCCACTTTTCTCCATTATACTTATACACATATCACCCTATGCGCCGATACAGAATCATGCCAATAATATTTCAGCGTCTCGCCTGGGGGCCTGTTCGGCTGACACTATGGCTATTTTCTAACTTGGAGATTAGAGGATTAGAGCACCTTAAGCGCATTCGCGGTAATATGATTATCGCAAGCAATCACTCGAATCAGCTTGATCCTATTCTCATTGTCGCATGCTTTCCCTTTTTCTCCCGGCATCTACCGCTTGTTTTCGGTTCCCGCGAGAAAGATTTCTATGCCAAGAGCGGCTGGCAGCGTTTAATCTATGGAGGACTCTTCTTCCGCCTAATGGGCGCTTATCCTATGTACAGTGGACTTAATGATTACGAAACTGCTCTCCGACACCACCTTGCATTCGCGCATAAGGGTGAGAGTATTTGT
>DATDXH010000021.1:0-23626 GCA_035289405.1 archaeon
CTTTATGTCATTGCGGACAGTGTTATGACTTACAAGAAAATTGCCTATAAAGTTATGAGAATTTTCAACTGTTAAATCGTAGACCCAAGTTTTAGAATGTATTTTTTTTATTGATTTTATTCTAACCCACCTTATTGGTAAGGATAGAAGATTCTCGATTTCTCTTGCCTTACTTGAATTCATTTTAATTAAAAGATTTGACAAAGACGAGGTTGACAGGTATTTGTGGTGATATGCCATAAGAATTTCGTTAGAAGGCGCGCCGCCAAATTTCCTGTGATCTAAATAAGCTTCTTGCAACGCTGTTTGAATGGGTACTATATCCTTAGAACGGGTACCGTGCCTCTTAATTAATGATAGACCCTCGACTGCCTTTTTAATTTTCCTATAGTCAGGTTCGCATAATTCAATAAATCTATTGATCTGAGCTTCCCCTGAAATTACAACATTATAGATATGGTGAGTTTTGTATTTTTTGGCTCTAATCACTGTCTCTGACCTGCCGCTTTTATGTAAATATGAAACCATACCCAATCTCAGCAGTAACCACCTGACATCTTCTGCAAAATCTTTACTTATGGTAGAAACAACGTTTATTGAGTGCTTGGATGCACTTCCATCTGTATCAAATAAGCTTCCTATAAACTTGAGTATATGACATTCGGGCAATCCAAAAATATAGTTAGGCACTCTTATTATGCCTGCTTTTTTCCCAAAAGGGACGCCCAACGCGTTCATCACATGAGCCATTGCCGTGGAGTAATAAACAAGACCTTTTCTAGAGTCTAGTTTTGGTATTATTCCAAATGTTTCTATTACGTACTGTCTAAATTTTTCAAGTACATCTTTGTCTGCAATTGCTGAAAAAACTACCTCATTGCCCTTGCTTTTTGTGTCACCTATATGCCCGTCGCCTAACATCGCCCCAATCAAATAGCACATCTCGGGACTTATGAATTTGCTAACAATTATGGGAGTACTTCTCCCTGTTTTATTAGTGATTTTTATTTTACCCGGATATTCAACCTCGCACATATCCAAAAGCTCAAAAAATACGCCAATATCGATATCGTTGTGGTAGAACCTGCTTATTTTACCCCTTTTTACACCTAATTTTTTATGCTTTTCAAGGAGCGAATGGGTAAATTTTTTGTCTGAAATCTTCAAAGGACTATTTCGTATAAGTGAATAAATATCTATAATTTTTTCAGCCATGTGTATTTTTTTTGGCATTGCTACCCACGTATTTGTATCAAGGTCTTCTACCATTTTCCACTCTATTTTTCCTGATGTATTGATTGTAAGTAGCGGATGTTCTGGTGTACATTTTATACAGTTATTTAGTTCTGTCTTGATTTCGTATAGTGTATTAGCTGGTAATTTCCATACATGCGATATTTTGACATCCGATATTTTATTATTTTCTAAGCCTGTTGTGTGCTCGTCTACGTCTGCACAAAAACCTGTTTTATTACCATATTTACATTCTTTTAACTCAAACGATTCAACAAATTCCTGAATCTTTACTATTCCCCTGTCTTTTACAAAAATATTCGTATCACCGGTCACGCATTGCGGAGTTGCAAAAATTATATCGTTTTCCTTGTAGATCTTGAATCTCTCTTCTGCTTTGGTCTCGCCAGTTATCACGGCCAGCTCAACGCCTAGTTTGAGAAAACGCTCGAAGTTCATTTTGTGCTGGTTTACGAGTGGCCTGGTTGGCGCAAGAAAGAGCACTTTCCCCTTCATGTTCTTGCTGAGGCGCTCGGCGGCAACCAGCGCGGCAACACTTGTTTTTCCGAGGCCCGTAGGGAGCACACATAACGTGTTTGCGGTGAGTGCCGTCTTTACAACACTCTCCTGGTAAGCGCGGTTTTCTATCGTGTTGGGGTTTATCCATGGGTGTGAAACAAACTGCATGACAATAAAATGGCATGGAAAGTTAAAAAGTGAAGGGATGACTAGCGAAGTGCTGCCAGTACGCGTTTTTGGTATTCTTCACTCGGTTCGTCCATTTTAGAGAGGTTGGAAATAAGGAAGGCCATGCCTCTTTCCCCGTATTGGTCTATTATTGGCTTCACCATGTGCCATTGGCCTGACCTGAATGGCTCGAAGCCGTCAAATTTCGTCATCCGCCTCTCAAAGTATTCTGCAACTCCCTCTTCTACCCTCTGCGCATGGAATTTTTCTGAATCCGTGCGAGGCTGCGCGATTCCATTTTTCATTCTCAATTGCCTTAGATAAAAATGTCCCATTTCGTGATAAATAGTCTCATCTGCGCCGTCAGCTTTCGGTTTAAGCAATCTTGTTATGATGCACTCGGGAGTATTGCGCGGAGAAACCGTATCGTTGACATCTATCCATAATGTATTAGTTTCCCCGTCATAGTAAGTCCCTGGGATATCCCTTTTTGAAAAATATTGTATATTAGGTTCTCCGTTGAATTTTATCCCGAGTTCTTTTTCCTGCTGTGCCATGAGACCGTGTTTATTCGCCGCCACGTATTCAACAAGAGGGCGGTTGTTTCTTACTCTGTGCCCTACATATTCTGAGTACGACAAACCGGCTACAGCCGTTATCCAGATAATCGCAGTTGACAGGCGCCTTGGTAACATATTCAGACTATAAAGAAAATATATTTATAGTTGACCCAGAAAAGAATCTGGACATGTTCTGGGTCAACTTATAGCGCTCAAGTAAGTGTAATATCCGAATTGTTTACTTGGAGCGCTATAAGGACGATTAGATTGAGGGTTTACTATATATCTGGGCGGCGACAAATTAACTTCATGCCCATAGAGATGGAAGTTCTCAAGAAAATAAAGCCCTCCCACGAAGAGACGGAGAAGGCTAAGAAATTTATCAACCAGCTCACGACCGTTGCCAAGACCGTTTCGGGCCTTGACACAGTGATAGTCGGCTCGATCGGCAAGTTTACGTGGCTATCAGGCGACCATGACATTGATATATTCATGCTTTTTGATTCGACCGTTCCAAGGGAGGAACTCGAGCGTCTCGGTTTGGAATACGGCAAGCGCATATCCCAGGAGCTTGGAGGACGCTTCGCAGTGAAATATGCCGAGCATCCTTACACCAGCGCCGTCATACGCGGATATGACGTCGATATAGTGCCGTGCTACCGTATAAGATATGGAGAAAAAATAAAATCGGCAGTTGACAGGAGCCCTTTGCACCTTCAGTACGTTCTTGACCACATAAAGCCCGCTATGGTCGACCAGGTGCGGCTGCTCAAGCAGTTTTGCAAAGGGATAGGAGTATACGGCAGCGACGCTAAGAATCAGGGCTTCTCAGGCTACATATGCGAGCTGCTTGTCCTGCAGTATGGCAGCTTTGAAAACGTGATTGCCGCAGCTAGCGCATGGAAGCCGCCTTTTACCATGAATATTGAAAAACATCTCGGCGTCAATCTCAACCAGTTCAGGGACCATCCGCTTGTGATAATCGACCCTGTAGATGCTGGCAGGAACGTCGCAGCAGTTGTCAACAGTGAGAATTTCATAAAGTTCGTGACGTTCGCCAAATCATACAGTCAAAAACCGTCCATTAGTTTCTTTTTCGCACCGAAGAAGGAAGCGCTAACGGCGAAAGAACTTTCCGACCTGCTTGCGCGCGAAACTAAATTCCTGGCGTTGTCGATGAAGCGGCCCGACGTCATTGATGATGTATTGTATCCGCAGCTGCGTCGTATGTCCGCTAGACTCACTCACCTGCTCGAGCACCACGAATTTCACGTCGTCAGGGCATTCGATCATGTAGGCAAGGATATATTTTTGCTGTTCGAGCTCGAAGTTTGGTCGCTTCCTGCAATAAAGAAAATGGTAGGCCCGCCTGTTTTCTCCGAAAAGCATACGAGTGAGTTTTTGGCAAAGTATACAAAGAACCCTGTGTATGCTTTTGACAATAAATGGATTGCTGAAGTCGCAAGAAAGCACAAGACGGCCGTGTCGCTATTGGGAAGCTTCCTCAAGGACAAGCCCGAAGCGCTCGTAGAGAAAGGCATACCGAAATATCTTATACCTGTAATGCCAAAGTCAAAATTGCTGGAACACCATGAATTCTGGTCGCTTGTAAAGAAGGATGCAGCATTGTCGGCCTACATAAAGGAAAAGTATTTCTTGAATTATGCTAGAGAATTTGGGAAATAAAAACTAGCAGTTACGCGACACGCTTTTCACTATAGTACTCTATATTTACCCGATTTCTGATATCGCCCCCTATTGTAAAAAATCTAGAATCGAGTAGGGCATTTTGTCTTACTAGTTCATAATCAATATTTCCGGTCCATATACGATCCAAAGCAGCAAAACTCAAAGTATTCTTGAACCTTCCACTTGCTATGTCTTCAGCAGAAAGCGGGAGCATAATCTGGTACATACCGATAAGTAATCAAGTAATGTATAAAAAAGAAAATAAGGAAGAACTAGTTGTTTTCTGATGGCTCTCTGTGGACGCGCGCTGTCGCCGGTGTCAATACCAGCCAGTCTTCGCCCATGCCCGCTATGTCGCCGTTTATTGCCAGGCACGTTTTTCTTAGCTTGTCCACGGATCTCTTTAGCTCTTCCATGTCCTTTGCCTTCAGGTCCTTTATCTTTACTATCAGGACATTGCCTTCCCGCACCTTTCTCTGGAGCCTGTCAGCGTCTGCGTAATTGTCTAGCCTCTCGACTTCGACCATTAGTTTTCTTTCTTCTGCCTGCTCTTCCGTGTCAAGTTCTACGTATTCCTCGCCCCCGCCGCGCAGTTTCCCTACAAAATCTTTCATAGCCATGTTGTCCACCTCTATTTTAAATATCCTCTAGCTGCTTTTTGCCTTCGCCTACTATATAAATTTTTGTATACCTGAATGGAAAAACTCTTCCAAATGGATAAATTACGTAAGAATCACGGTGGTAATTATACTACAGCTTCCGAAAGTGTTATAAGGATTGCAGAAATCAATTGACGATGCCAGATCCAAACAGAGACAATTACAGTGCCTTTGAGAATGAAAGGAAAGAACTTCTTAGAGATTATCGTGGACAGTACGCTGCATATCATAATGGTACACGTCTATGTGTGGATCCCAGCGAAGAAGTGGCATATCAAGAAGCCCGCAGTCAAGTACCAATTGGTGCTATATTAGCACAACATATTATTCCAAAGAACGAAGAGCCCGTATTTAGACTAGGACGCCCAATTGAGCAGAAAACGGTTAAGCATTGATAATTAACTAAGCCTTCTCCTTTGCTTGTTCGTTCATTACTTCCAGCATCGAGACCACGTTCCATATCTGGGTGCGTGTGTAGGTCGGGATGTTGGAGTCGTTCGCAACCTCGTCGAGTGTAGAAATAACCGAGTTTATGCGGACTGCTATATCCTGCTTGCTGTTCAGGCTGTTCTTGGCGTCCGTGATAAGCGTCCTTATGTTCCTCGGCACGGTACGGTCGTCGTTTATTTCATCCAGTAGCCTGTTTATTGTTTCTATGTCCATATGTATCATCTGCATGACGTAACATCCTTGTGTAGTTTAAGATATAAAGAGAATCAACGATATTTTTGATTCTCTTTATACGGGAATAACGCAAATTATAGTGAACCCACAAAAGAATCCCGACATGTATTGTGGGTTCACTTATACATGTAGAATCGAAGATTCTACTGTACAGATGAAGCGAAGCCTCATCATGTAGCGCTCAAGTAAGTATAATATCCAGAATATTTACTTGGAGCGCTATATATCCCAATAATGGCGTTATTACCAAGTATAAGCATAACCTAGTCAAGGTTTGTTCGATTAGTAGCATCTATAGCCCCAGTAATCGGCATACCAGAACTTCCTTTTGGTTGATTACCCGCCCTGTCCGGCTGGCATCATGCCCTGTATCTTTTCCTGGTTGTCCTTCACCTTTTCCTTGAGCTTCTTTTCCTGCCCTTCGATCGTCTTGATCTTTATCTCTATTTCCTCTTTCTCTTCATCCAGCTTGCCCTTTATGTCGGCCTTGGGCGTTTTTACCAATATCGGGCCGACAGTTCTGTAAATATCATCTTCGGAGCTCTCTATGTGCTCAAGTGCCTTCTCTATCTCCCTGCTCTGCATCATCAGTGCCTGCTTTTGCATCATCAACGCCTGCAGCTGTTGGTTCTGGACCTGCAGATGCCCTATCATGTTCTCAAGTTCTGTCATGAATATCAACCTACATATACGGTGTTCATACGCGAATTAGGATACGCATTAACAACAGCAAACATGTATAATGGAACAAGACTATTGTCTTTGTCAGGTACGTATGCACCTAATTCCTTAGTGCCGGCAACTATTGCTGTACCCGGCCCTAGTTCCCGTCTCGAAGCATCAAGAATGCCAGACTTTTTGATTAATCTTCTGTCGGCTATTCTGTGAACGAATTCAGGCATCCACATCATAATCACCTTGCGATTACGCGCTTCCTGAACGGCTGGCGCGTCTTGGCTATTATTCTGAAGCCGCAGAACGGGCATCTTACACGTTCTTCCATCTGGAACTCTTTTCGACATTTCAAACAAACGTACATATTCAATACCCCTTATTCAGTATCATTTCCTTTGACAAGTCTTAAACCCGACCTTTTTTCACAATACCTTAGGCATACCGCATGATAAATGCCCGCTACAAGCGAACCGAGCGAATATGGCTCAGCCACAAGCTTGTCCAGCGCAGCTAGGTGACGGTTTCCCGTCCCGACATATGCCACATGCATATTCCCGAATTCAGCCCTTATGTCTTTCATTATTACCTGTCGATCTCCTATAATCATTACCAACTCGTTCTCTATTCTGTGCCGGCAAAGCCAGACCGATTGAGCCTACGGCAGCACCCATAGCAACTTCGGCAAATGACAAGTAAAGTATGGTATCGGTCGGATAATTTTTACCTTCCATATATGATATACCACCTATTGCGCCCAAGATCATCAAACCGCCGGTTATCATGAGACCCTTTCTTAATGACATCTTATCAACTCTTGAACTCAAATGCACCAGAAGCGTACTTCGTCTTGCATTTTGTGCACGACCAGACGCCATTTGCAGAGCGCTTTATAGAGACGCGCGAGCACGAAGGACACTTGTACTTTTTCTTGGCCTTTTTCTGGACTTCCCTCATCTTTACGCGAAGTTTCTTGCCGTATCCTACTACCATAATTATCACTCTATACTTAATGGTAAGGTTTAAAAATGACATCACCTTTTAAAATTTCTATTCATTCGTACTGTTATGGTTCCGGCATATACCTTTATTTCATATGAGCGGCTTCAAGAGCACATTGGAAGGCAAGGCAGAATGTTACGCAGGCTTCCCACAGGGCGCCTACTCGTAGATAAAGGTAAAATTGTGCAGGAAAACACTCACGATCCAAACGACAGAAATATTACGTTAGGAAAGGTATTCATGCTATTGTCGGAAGATGAATATTACAGTGGAATTGTTATTCAACCAGCTGACAGAGTTTACGTTAAAAATTTACCTCAACCTTATAGTTTCTAAGTTCCGAGGCGCTACCGACTCTATTCTGAAAAGTCGGTGTATTGTACGGGCGAAATCTACAGCAGCCTTCGCATCCCCGTGGTTCACTATTATCTTCCTTGGTTTGTTCTTGAAATGCTGCAGATAGTCAAGTATCTGATGCTGGTCGCTGTGGCCTCCCAGACCTGAGACAGTGGCTACTTCCATATTCATTTCCAGCATCTTTCCGTTGTCCAGTTGTATCTCCTTCCATCCTTTTTGTATGCGCTTTCCTAACGTGCCCTCGGCTTGGTAACCAACGAAAAGCAGCATATTGTTCGGATTTTTCGACATGACCTGCAAGTACTCTATTGCCGGCCCGCCCATCAGCATGCCGGATGTGGATATTATCACCGCGGGCTCGTTGCTGTTCAATACAAGTTCACGTTCTTTTTGCGAGCCTATTCCATGTAGACGTGGGTCGATAAACGGGTTCTTGCCCTTGTGAAGTATCAATGACTGGATATATCTTGACATGTATTCGGGGTAGGCAGTGTGTATTGCCGTCGTGTCCCATATCATGCCGTCGAGGTATATAGGCACCTGCAAATCAGATTCAGCAAGTATTGTTATTATATCCTGGCTGCGTCCTACTGCGAAGCACGGTATGAGAACGCGCCCGCCTCTTTCAAGTGCCCTTTTGATATGATTCATCAAATTATCCGTTCCGTCCTTGTACGGCGGCTTCTTGCTGTCATCCCCGCCGTACGTGGATTCGATTATTATAGCCTCAGCCCTTGCGTAGTCCGTGAATGCCTTTTCAAACAATTTTGTATTTTCATACTTGATATCGCCCGAGTAGAGCAGGTTGTATAAACCGTCACCTATGTGCACGTGTACGCTTGCCGACCCAAGAAGGTGGCCGGCATTCTGCAGTGTAAGGCGCATATCCGGCGCTATGTCCGTGACCTCGCCATACTCTAGTGTCACGCAGTGCCTTATTGCCTCTTCAATTCCCTTGGAGCTGTAGAAGGCTTTCCTGTTTTCGCGCTGGCATATTTGTATGTAGTCAAGTTGCATGAGCGCCGCTATGTCGCGGGTTGGTCGGGTGCAATATAGTGGACCGCGGAATCCGTATTCGTATAGGTACGGAATCATGCCGCAGTTGTGAACCATGACGCCTTCGGCTGCGAAGTTTCTGTTTGGCAGAACTTCTATGTCTATAAGCTCTTCGTAAGGATTTTCCAGTGTTTCTATGTCAGAAATTTGCTCCCATACAGCAGATAGAGACAGGATTCTTCTTATTTTCTCTATATTCTGTTCTGTAAGAGATATTGTATTTTCAAGTTTTTCACGAAGTAATTTAGACAACAATACCCCTGTTTGATCTCTATAGCCTGATTCTCTGTATTGTAGAACGTGCAACGGAAAGCCTGTTTCCTCTGCTAACGATGACAAAGGAATGCTCAGCGATTGCCTTATGGATTTTAGATCACTGTCAAATGCATTTTCTAGAGTTTTTAATTCAGATACACGAGATTCTAACATTTCCAGCAGATTAGAGGCGGTTCTTTTCGTGCAATGGCTTGTATCATCTCTATTTAACCAGTCATAAAGTGAGAGATGTTTTCTAAAGTTGGGGCTATTATGAACCCTGCCGAACATTCTTGCCCCATTTATTATGTTTTTAAGATTGCCGGCTGTGATTGGAACTATTTCCTTTTCTAGAGAACTTTCTTTATTCGTTAGTATACACATTTTTTCCTTCTTAGCTGTGCTGTTGAATCCTATTTTTCCAGCAAATCTGCGTATACCGCTTAGGGAAGATATATGAATGGTGTAATTTTTGCGATCTAGAGTGCACTGTATCCCTGCACCTATCATTAACTGATTGGTTTGTTTTAGAAGAATTTCGCTGAGTGTCGTAACCCTTATCTTGGTTTTTTTCGGGCTTACAGAACCTTCCGCGTCCATGAGCCCGCGTAAATAGGCAGATTTTATATTTTGTCCCGATTCTAGGATTTTTTGCGGAATTTGCCTTTTTTTTGTTTTTGTAAGAATTAGCGGAAAATTGACTTCCAAGAAACGCACTATCTTGGCGTTATTAATTTCCAATACCCACGCATTTTTTGTTTTGTCAGAGTGGTGATTTATAATAGCCTTATAATTGAAAACTTGCATGATTAACTCTTTATAAAATTCTAACAGGCTTTTGTCTGCGTCAGTTATTCTTATAGAACTTTCTGAACGATAGTGCCCGTCACCTTGCATATAACCAATTAATGAGGTCAGGTTTTCATTTATTTTATTGGGAAGGATTACGGTATCTTTGCGTCTCTGATCATAGCTTACATCGGTGTTTAACTCGATATTTTGCTCCGGTTCATCTGTGTTTATGTTGACAGGCAATAATTCACCTTTTTCAAGGTCCTGCGCCTCTGTCTCGACAATTTCGAGGTTTTTGACCGTGAAAAATCTATGATTTGGTGACGCCTCTATGATTCTAAAGGGTGTTTTTATCTTCTTGATTGTCTTGTGACCCGTTGTTGACGTTTTGCCGCTGCATGTACCAGTTTCCCATTGTCCGGTCTGAAAATTCATTGAAAGGACTTCATCACCCACGTTCATTTCAGAAATCGGTTTTCTGCTGCCGTCGGCCATGGTTACAGGCGTTTGTGGAGGCAGGCAGTGATCCATGTGTGCGTGAGAAAGTATTACAGCGTCAAGTGTCTGGATGTTGAATTCAGCCACGTCCAGATAAGGGTACGGTTTTGCAGCCGACAAACTGACGGCCATTCCGCAGTCAAGCATGACACGCGTCTGTGGCGTCTGAAGAAGCATGCACGATCTGCCCACTTCGCGCCATGAGCCCAATCCAGTAATACGTATCCATTCAACCTCTTTGCCTTCCGAGTAGATTTTTTCGCCTACCTTGTTGAGGAATTTCTTCCTGTAGCCTGCGTCCTTGTGCAGCATTTTTCGTATAGATTTTATCAGTTCCGAATCTATCACGGGCGCCCTCTTGATGTCCGGCGTCCAGAACGTCTTCTGTTTTATCGACAAAAGCGTCTCGCCACTCTTGCCTATGACCAGCCCCGGCTTTTCTGCGTGTATCACAACTTTGGCGAATTCCGGCTCGAAATAGATGTCCTTGACTACCGCCTCCGGCGGTATGAGCTTCTTTATTATTTCTATTGTCTTCTCCTCATCCAGTGCTATTGATCTATCCGCCCGCACCTGTATGCGCTTCTTGACCTTGTTGACTATCTTCCTTATCAGGTCCGAGGAGTCGTTGAAGAATTCCTTGTTTTTCGTATATAATATTATCTCGCTGCCCTCGTAGCTTATGTCAGTTATTTGCGCGGTTTTTGGCAGCTCTTCCTGTATTGTATCTATTATCATCTAAACACCAGAACTAGTTCCATTTTTATCATCTGTTTGAGCATGACCAAGAGTCAGACATGGTCTTGGTAATATTTTCTTTATCCTTAATGTCAGTCCGAATTTAGTTATAGTTAACCAAGTAAAGAATCCGTATATTATAACTTGGTTTACTATGCTCAGAAAGCAAAGCTTTCTGGCATGCCGAAGAACTTTGTTCTTCGAGCATATGTGACCAACTTGTGTTATACAAGAAAGAACAGAGTTCTTTCTGTACAACAAGAGCTTTGCTCTTGTTTGTATGCCAAATATTAAGTTGGTCAGCTATAGAAATCATGTACTTACTTTAGCAGTTCGTTTACCTTGTCTTCCTTTACCTGTTCTATGCCGTTCTTGTCTATCACTAGTATGTTTATCTTCTTGCCGCCCGAGAAAATATCTCTTTCCCTTGCCGATCGTATCGCACGCACGGCAAGCCTTATTCCCTCGTCCCTTGTCATTCCATCCTTGTACCCATCTTCCAGCACGCCGTAAGCTATAGGCGAGCCGCTTCCTGTTGAAGTGAATTTGTCCTCTTCTGCGCCGCCTGCCGGGTCAATGCTGTATACGTGCATGCCGTCTCTGTCAACGCCCGCAAGTATTGGCATGAACATGTAAGGGTACCATCTCGACTGTGACAATACGTTTGAAAGAAGCGTTGCGATTGCCTTTACTGTTATTTCCGCGTTTCTTGTGAGCTTGTAAATATTGATCTCTGCGCGTAGTATCCTTATCAGCGCCTGCGCGTCGCCGACGCCGCCCGATATTGTCAATGCCACTTTATCGTCTATCTGGTGGATTTTCTGGACTTCCTTTCCTGCAATTAACCAGCCCATAGTAGACTTGCTCTCTGCACCAAGTATTACGCAGTCCTTGCACAATAGACCGACGGTTGTCGTGCCTGTCTTCATTTTCTGTGGAGTTTCCATGTCCATAATTATCACGTTGAATTAGTAAGAAACCGTTACTAAACATATTGCCGTGAAGTATTTAAGGCTTTTTCTTTGAGAAAGAAAAATCCTTAAGGGAAAAAGAAACCTATTATTAAGGTGGTTCACTGTCGTTCACAAAGAAAATACAATACCCGCCCTATGCATCCCCTGCTTACGTACCTAAAATTATATATCCCGCCCCTGCACATATTCGAGCATGCACAAGAAATGTCCCTACCTGTCCACGCACTTGGAGTGCTTCGCAGGCAGCTTTGGCACCATAAAATGCCTGCACCACGACTTCCACAGCACCTGCGAGTTCAAGCACGCGGCTGACAACAAGGGCAAGGAGCAGCTAGTGCAGATCAATTTCTAAAATTAACTTTTATTAAAACCGCCTTGTTTTTCCCATAGTTCAACTACGGCAAGCGAATCATTCTCAAATTCCGAGGCGAAAACTAATTTCATCTGTCTATTATTTTTCTTATTTAGTGATTGATTATTTGCATCGCCTTCGTAATAGCCCTTCGAAATCATTTGAGGTGTCTTTTTGCAAGCGTATACAATTCTTGATATTCCAGACCAGTAGGCCACAGAGAAACACATGACGCAGCACTCAAGCGACTCGTACATTGTCGCTCCTTCAAGATTTGTAGTTTTGAGTTCTTTACATGCTTCTCTTATTGCAGAAGTTTCCGCGTGTCCAGAAGGGTCATGATTTTTAGAACCAATACTAATGCCTTTTGAAATAACCCTCCCATCCTTGACAATTATCGCCCCGGCCGGAAATCCGCCTTCTTTGACCGATTTTATGGCTTGTTCAATTGCTATCTGCATATATTTTCTATCTTCAACATTCATTAGTTTCCCAACCAATTATCGAAATTTGATCAATAAGCTCGCGCGATATACACGACATGCTTTGCATCCTTACCGCAATGGATACAATGCGAGAATGGTCTCTCCTGCTGGCCGTACAGCGTGCCGCGGATTTCATTACCACCTGTTTCCGCCTTTATACTCTGCTCGCATTCACCCGCGCCACACCAGTTCGCTCGCGAGAAGCCTTTTGCTTTCTTCAGCGCTTCCATGCTTGTCACGTCTTTTATATTTTCCAGCAGGAATTTCTTCGACTTAGTCATTAATTCCATCTGCACGTCGTCTAGCAGCCCCTTGACCTCTACTATGTTAGTCATCTTCAGCTTCGATTTTATTCCCAGCCTCGACACGGCAGTGACCTCGTTGCTCTCAACATCCTTTGGCCCGATCTCTACCCTGAGTGGGACTCCCTGTAATTCCCATTCGTTGAATTTGAAACCGGCCGAGTGATCTCTGTCATCTATATGCACGCGTATTCCTTCATGTTTCAGCAGTTCTTTGACTTCCTTGACCCTCTTGTTTACAACGTCCTCTTTGCCCTTGAATAGTATCGGTATTATCACTGCTTGATACGGAGCGAGCGCAGGCGGTATTACGGCGCCCTTGTTGTCTCCGTGATGAGCTATGAGTATTCCTATCTGTCTTATCGATGTCCCCCAAGATGTCTGCCAGCCATATTGCTCCTTGCCTTCTATGTCGAGGAATTTTATACCAAACGGTTTTGAAAAGTGTTGCCCCAGAAGGTGGCTTCCTGGTCCCTGCGACACTTTGAGATCTTTCAAAAGCGTATCAAAAACTATTGAGTAATCCGCCCCTGCGAACGTATCGCTTTTAGGGCGAACGAGTATGAGTGGTTCTATAGCAAGCATATTGTACATTTCCCTGTATACAGAAACCGCGACTTTCAGCCAGTCCTCGGCGTCTTTCTTTGTTGTGTGCACCGTGTGCCCTTCCTGCCATAGAAATTCTCTCGGCCTTATCAGAGGTTTGGTTCCCTTTGTATCAAATCTTATGACATTGTTCCACTGATTGATCTTTAGCGGGAGGTCCTTGTACGATCGTATCCAAAGCGCGTACATGTAATACATTATTGTCTCGGAAGTAGGCCTGACATATAATTTTTCCTCTAATTTTTCTCCGCCAGCTTCCGTTACTGTGAACGCCTCGGCCTTGAACTCCGAAAAATGCTCTTCCTCCCGTCTGATGAGGCTTTCTGGTATGAACATTGGAAAATATGCATTCTTCACGCCGTTCTTTTTCAGGTTGGAATCTACTTGGTTCTGTATAATTTCCCAGATCGCATAGCTCCACGGTAGTATTACGTCAAAACCCTTAATCGGGCTGCGCTGGTCTACAAAGTTGCCCTTGCGCACGACTTCTAGGTACCACTTGCTGAAATCCTCTTCCTGCTTTATTGTCATCCCTAGTTCTTCGCTCATATAATCCTACCAGATAATTGAATTTAATCTTTTTATCCGAAGGTGATTAGTAATAATATGCCAAAAAAGAGCAACAAACGACTTCTCATCGCAGAGGAAGAAGTTGTGCTGTCAAAGGAACGCACCATTCTGTCGTTCATGAGAACCGCAATGGCACTGATAGGCGCAGGTGTGGTTATTGCCAGCATTCTCCAGGATGTCATATTTAAGCTGGTTGGCTACGGCCTCATAGTGCTGGGCTTTATCGAACTTGTGGATTCCATGCGCAGGCTTAGGGAGAAACAGAAGCTTGTGAAACGTTTGCAGCGACAGACTGGCGTATGATCAATAAAAATTATTTTTTATAACTTTCATCGTTTTTGTAAGGAGGTTTTGTTTTATATGGGTTTTTTGCAGCGTAATTGCTTATCAGCTGTTCCATTATACTGTATACGGACGAAGGCTTTGCATATTTAGGGCCTTTTTGTTCGTACGATGCTTGCACGGATTTTGTAGGTTCTACACCTATCTTGTCTATTGCACTTTTTACAAGATCCTGCATCTGTGTTTTTATCTCGAAATCAAGGTTTTGCAGAGAAGGCAAGAGCCCTGCATAAGCGGCATCCATGTCTTCCTGTGACACTTGGGAAATGTCAGTGAATACCTTGAAAAGAGTCGAAGTTGACATGTCCAGTGAGCCAACACTTGTAGAAAACAGCCCGCAAAAGCTTAACTTGCATCTTTTCATTTTAGTGCCGTCGAAAATAGCATTTTGGAAATATCCGTAGTCTATTTTGCAATTATCAAATATCGTATTGGTGAGGTCCGCGTCCCTGAACCCGCAAGAAAACATCTCACAGTTTACGAACTTGCAGTTTTTGAGGTTGGACATTCTCAAAAGAACGAAATTGAGCTTGGAGTCTTTTATCGTCACACCCTCGAGGTTTGATGACGTCAGGTCAGAAAATTCCATGTGTATGTCAGAAAAAACTCTTTTTCCTTTCTTGTACTCTTCCAGCAGCTCCCATCCAAACATGTTATTGAGCGCCATAAATAAGGTAATTCAAAAGTCTACTTAAACGAATTTAGCCAGCTGTACCACGTCTATGCCCTTCCTATAGTGCTCCTTGAAATATCCTTCCTTCTCGAAGCCCATTTTTTTGAACAAGCTTATTGCCACCGTGTTGTCAGCTTTTGATCTTGTCACTATCTTGCGCATCTTCTTCTTCTTCAGAAATTCAAGAGCAGTCTGAAGCAGATCCGTGGCTATGCCTTTCTCTCTTTGCCCCTCGTCCACGCACAACGTCCTTATCTCTGCCAGGTCTATGTCGACTATAGACGCGCGTATGCAACCGACGATTATCTCAGATGCGCTTGACGCGCCAGCGTCTTTTGTTAGTGCAACGAAGAAAAAGTTGTTCCTTTTCATCTTGTCTCTTATGTAAGTGTCCTTGAAAGTGACGTAGCCCATGTAATCCGTTTGCGAGTGCCGTTTTATTATTTTCGCCACGTTTTCGGCATCTTTAGCGGCGGCTAGTCGTATTTTCATAATAATAGATGAATAGAAAGATAGAAAAAGCAAAAGCTAATCAAGTATAGTGCAAGACATAACACTTAGACTAATTTTATAGTTATGTCTTCACATATAGTACGGACAATGGATAATATCCCTAAATAGTATTGTCCGATACTATAATTAAAAATAAAATTAAAAAAAGCTTATTTCTTTGCAACCAATCCTGCAATTATGTTTGGTAATCCAGCTATCATGGCAAAGTGCAAATAGGCGTTAGGTGCTATTCCCGGTGCGAGGAACGTTACAGATCCCAGCAGCCAGAATGCGCCGAACCACGTTTCCATCGTGTTCTTTGTGTTCAAGCCCTCTGCAAGCATCGCCGAACCGAATAGGATCAGCCATATGCTTAGCAATAGAGGCGTGAATGCCGCATATGTGAAGCCAGGTGGGTAAACCGCGCCCAGATAAGGCATCACGTACGACGCGATGAAAGTCGCCACAAGTGCGAGGACAACAACGAAATTCCAGAATCTTTGCACCTCAGCGGGTTGTTTCTTTGGCATCGAGCTCTTTCCGATGGCCCATAGGAGTATTACGAAGATTATAGCTCCCGCGAACCATGCCGATACGCCCAGAGAATTTGCATAGCCAGCCTGGAATGCCCAAAAAACTGCAAAGAGGACGATTCCCAATACTGTCTGTTTTGTGTTCATTATATCAAATAATTATTGCATTTTGCGTATAATAAAGCTTATTCAGAAGCGGCTTTGGGTTAATAAACTATGAGGTCTAGATTTATTTCATGATTCTCACAAAGGACGAAAAGAAATTAATTGAACATGCCAAGGAAGCTGTAGTAGAGAATAACAAGAAACGTAAATCAAGAGGCGGAATCGATACAGTTTATTCTTTTGTCATGTCGAACAGTGGGAAAATATACGACGGAGCATGTCTTGAATCATCCATTGGCGGCGTGTGTGCGGAGCGACACGCACTTGCAAACATGATACTTGCCGAAACTTACAACGCTAAAGCAAAGATCGTGGTTGTAGCAGACCCCGTGCCAAAGGTACAGAAAAACAGCACAACTCCCTGTGGCACTTGCAGACAGTTCATATGGGAACTAGGAACTCCAACTACGTCAATCGTTTGCATGCAGTATATACAAAATAAAGGTAGCTGGACATTTCCTAAGATAGAAAAACATACAATAAAGGAACTTTATCCGAATCCTTTTACCCCAGTAAAGTGGGGCTAATTTTAAAAAATAAGAAATGGGCTCGCCAGGATTTGAAATCCCATATCAAAAGCCAAACTTTTGACATCCTGGGCCCCAAGGTATTTCTAAACTCTCCCTTTTGATTACATGGTTAAGCGAAGCTTAACCTGTACAGGTGAAACTTCCATTTCACCATGTAAACTTTTGGAAAAGTTTACCCAAACCTCGAATCCTACCAAGCTAGACTACGAGCCCTAATGAATGAGAATATAGGAAATTGTAAACTTAAAAGCAACGTTCTATGGATTTTATTTTTTCTTTGCGTGGCAGAGCCTTAAATTTTATCTCGTGCTTCATAGCTTCCGATTTGTTTTTGAAAGGCCACTGTGCAATTAACTTAACAGGACGTCGGCTTCTCGTATACTTTGACGCTTTTCCGTCATTGTGCATCTTAAGCCTTTTCTTGATGTCATTCGTATAGCCCGTATAAAGCGAGTCGTCCCTGCATTTCAAAACGTAGACATAGAACATGTTTGATTCTTTTTCCGCCAGCGATTTTTTGCGAAGCAAAAAAAGGCTGAGTGGGCTCACCCGGATTTGAACCGGGGCCACATGGTATTCAGAAAACCTTCCCTTTTGATTAAACTTCGTTCAAAAGACTTTGTGAAAGTCTTTTGGCGACTTAAGTTGAGCAAAGCTCAACTTCAAGTTTGGGAAAAGTTTACCCTAACCACGAATCATAGCCGGTATGAATTGCAAAGCAAATTCAAGCCTCTAACCAAACTAGACTATGAGCCCAATCGTCATAAACTACTTTTCAAAGACAACTTTAAGAGTTTCGTACTTTGGATTGTACACTCCGACCATGAAATGCAGGTGCGGACCAAGATGTGCAAGCCAACCTGTAGCTCCGCTGTATCCGATGAGTTGTCCTTTCTTTACTCTATCACCAACTTTCACGAGCAAACCTTTTCTGAGGTGCTCATACTCAGAATATTCTCCGTTAGGATGCCCAATCTCGACAAAGTTTCCGTACTTTTCCAATTTTTTCTGCGGCCCGCCAATTTCCGAACCGTCCAAAATATCAACAACAACTCCACCAAGTGCGGCTTTTACTGGTGTGTCTTCTGTAACTATGAAATCTACAGAATGGCGAAGCGGTCCTACGTGTGCAGGAGATTCTTTGTACGAAATTCTGCCTATCCGACTTCTGTCTATCGGAAGTCTGTACACATTTTTTGTTTTCATGTCAAATCACGAATCAATTACTTTTCAATCACATTTGGTTTACATTCAACCAAACTACCAACCAAGTATCATTACGAGCCCTACTATACTCTCTGTGCCAGTTCTATAAATTCTTCTCTTGATATTTCTGCGTCACGGAGAATCTTGAGTGTAATGCTAATACTTACATCTTTTCCGGAGTGAACAGGCACTGTAACAAGTATTCCTTTTGCATCTTTCATCTGAATGTGGCTGCTTCTTTGCCTTACGACTTGGAAGCCTTTCACAGAAAGAATTTTTATCATTTTCTGTCCAGAAACCAGAGGCAGTTTCATGTGAACCACACCGACGCACTTTGTGCGTCAATCTGCATTTACCTCTATTTTTTGGACGCCTATAAACTCATTTGGCGTTACGTTCTGTTCCTCAAGGCACATTTCTATTACTTCCTTTATGTTCTTCATAACTTCTTCTACTGAATCACCCTGAGTATAACAACCCTTAAGATCTGGAACTTCGGCCACATAAGTGCCATTTTCGTCTTTTTCTATCAGAACTGTAAATATCTGTTTTTTCATACAAATTCACGTAAATCTATACACATAGAATGCTATTTAAAATTATAGTGCAACCCAACCACTCTTAGCATGCATTTGTCCTGATCGAACCAAACCAACAGCCAAGCACAGCTACGAGCCCTGTAGAAAGTATATCTAGATAGAAAGCTTTATATATGTGCATGTTATTAGATAACAAAAGAAGGTGAAAAAATAGTGCAAATAGACCGACGCCAAAAGCGTCAATTCGCCGTCGATTTCACCAAAGAAATCAAGCCCAGCAAACACTTCAGAAATACATGGCTTAGAAAATGGGACTGGGATATTAATCAATTACGATCGGCATTAATGAAAGCCAAGATAGAACCAGTTGGGAAAAACAAATACGAAGCTTACGTGAAAGACAAGAGAGGAAGCAGAAAAATAATTTTTGTGTATACGGGAGATGAAATTTTTATAATAACAGGAGCTGAGGGAAAATGACAAACAAAAAATGGGACAAGCCGACGCCAAAGGCGTCAGTCTGCCCTGTATGCGAAAAAGCAGAACTGATAGAAGTAGACAACATAGTGTCTGAGGTGGATGGCTATGTTTTCATAGAAAAAGGCCAGCGCTGTGCAGAATGTGGCGAAGAATTTATACACGAAAAAGATGCACAACGCACAATTGAAGTAGCCAAAAAATTGGGCGTATGGCCTCAGCCTCTCAAGCTTCACAGGAGCCTGTCAAAAAGCGGCCGCGGATTAGTCCTGAGAATACCCAGCGACTTGGAAAAAGATTTCAAATTAAAGCCTGGTGAATCTGTAAGCATAAGCAAAGTTGGGAGCAAAATAATAATAGAACCGGAAGATTGAGCTGGATCACAATACCCCCATCTTACATTCAGCCTGCAAAGAACCAAACCAACAGCCAAGCACAGCTACGAGCCCTCTGGCAAGTATCTCAATCTCAGAATATATAAGAATTTAAACTATCTTAATACTAATGTCTAAAGGTGTCTATAATGAAAAAAGAAAAAATAAGCGGTCTTACAGCTGTTTATAGAAAGGTGAAAGAAGGCTATATTGCCTATGTAGAAGAAATACCTGGCGTAAATACCCAGGGCGATAACTTAAAAGAAGCTAAGGGAAATCTTCTTGATGCACTAAAACTTGTTCTTGAGGTTAACCGAGAAATAGCGGAAAAAGAGATTTCTGGGCATGATGTATTAAAAGAAAAGATTTCAATAGATTTATAATGAAGCGCCGAAATCTAATAGACCATCTAACTTCTAATGGTCATCTCTAAAACTTGAATGCTGATTTATGTACAAATTTTTATTGTCTGCATGATTTTGTAGGCTTCTCTGCTTTCTGTCAACTGTCTGCTTCTTTTCATGTTGTACACATCCACCCATATCGTGAAGAATTTCTTTGCTTGGTCAAATGACACGAATTTCGGGATGAAATTCGTGAAATTCCACAGGGTTTCTATCGTGTTGTTGTTCTTCTTGTCCACGAATCCTTTGTATCTGTAGTGCCTGACAGAATGATCGTATACTTCCCATATAGCTCTCGGAAAGCTATTTTCTCCGTCTGTGACCATTTCTTCAAGCTCATGGCCAACAGGAAACCTGTTCTTCGCTTTGCGAAGAACTCCCACAATCCAATGAAATGTTCTTTCTGTATTCCTCATAAATATCACGCTACTTTTTGACGTTTGGATTGTCGAACACAAATCCTTCTTCCTTCGTGTCGTAGTCTATTTTCGTGCCCCTTATGAAATCGGCGCTTTTTGGATCTATGTAGAACGTAACCCCGTTTGCCTTTAGCTCTATCTCACCCTCTATCCGCCTGGTGCCGAAGTCCATGTCGTACACGTAAGTTGCGCAGCCGTCCGAGACAAGGCGGAGTCGTATCCCCTTTTTGTTTTTCGATTTAATCATTTCCTTTAGTTTTGTGCCGGCTGCGCTGCTGATCTGGATGACATCCTTGTTGCTGGTTTTTGGCTGTTCCTTGTTCAATTCCTTGAGAATATTTTCTATTTGTTTATTGTCCAGCCCGTTGCCCTTTGCGACCTTTTCCAGGCTTTCAAGCGGGCTAAGTCCTTGACCCACAAATTTTATGCCGTTCTCTAAAAGAACCCCGCGGGCCATTGGGTTCTGGGATATTATGTCGACTATGCTGATATCTTTGGTTATCTTTTTTCTTTGGAATAACATAAGAAATCATTATTATGATAATTTTAAAAGGGGTGTGCGCACACCTATAAAATTTATTATATTTTTTCATCTCTTTGCTCGTATAGGCGTTCTGTTTGGGATACTTCAGTTAGCCTGCCATAAGCCTCGTATGCCCTGTCGAAAATCATGTCCGCCGCCTCGACTAAGGCTTTGAGTTCTGCAAACTTTCCTCTATACTCCGGTGAGCAGTCCTTACACGGGTTGCATTCCATTAATGCCCAACGAGCATGGTACTCTGCAGCACTCATATGTATTGGATTCATATTTTCACCTCCATAGTTTCGAGTTTCATAGAATACTAGAATAGAAACTATTTAAAGGTTTCGACTTTCAAATTAAACTCGAAATATAGTCTTTAATAGTAAACTCGAATAAGTAGAGGTATGCCGATGCATGACGAAATAGTACACAGGGCTTTATCAAACGACGTTAGAAAAGAGATACTTCTCACACTGGCAAAAAAAGACAAGTATCTAACAGAGATTGCATCTGAAATAAAGAAAAAACCCCAAACAATAGACTTTCATCTAAAACTTCTGGAAGAGATAGGCCTCGTAAAGGGCGAGTGGAGAGAAGGCAAAAAATATTTCTCATTAAAAGACAAACGTATTTTGGATTTTCTTAGAAGGGAGAAAGCTATACCAGCTGAATTCAGGCCAAAACCCCCTCATGAGATTGTACTAGACATGTGGGAAGACATGAAGGAAAAGCTTGATAGAATTGAAAAAAAGCTGGATAAAATTGAGAAGAAAATAAGTTAAATCACAGATGCACTTCGATCAGCTGCTTGAACTGGCTCTTGCCTCTGGCGCCGACTATCCTGTCAACTTCCTTGCCATCTTTGATAATTACAAATGTCGGTATGCTCATCACGCCATATTCCTGTGCTTTTTCCTGATCAGCGTCCACGTCTACCTGTTCAAATTCAACTTTTCCATCCAGTTCCTTCTCGAGATCTTTCACTATCGGATCCATAATCTTGCACGGCCCGCACCAGTCCGCATAGAAATCTATTACTTTTATCATTTCGATCGCCTGCTTACCTCAATGCCGTCAAATCCAAAATCATGAAGTTCGCTTTTGTATACGCCCGAGTTCCTCACATACTCAAGAAAATCTTTCATCCCAGTTTTAAATTTAACAACATTGTCAGCAACAACTATTGCATTTTCTGTCATCAGTGGCTCTGCTGTCTCCAGATATTTCAAGTAGTCCTCTTTTCTGGCGTCTATGAAAACCATGTCAAACGGCCCGCCGAGCGTGGGTATCACTTCCAGTGCGTCGCCGACTATCAGTTCAACCTTATTGGAGAGTCCGGCTCTTTCTATATTGGCTTTTGCAGCTTCATGGTTTCCACTAGATATATCTATTGAGATTATTTTTCCTTTTAGGTGCCGTGCCATTAAAATTGCCGAATAACCAACGAGCGTTCCTATTTCTAAAATGAGTTTTGGCTGGTATTTTTTTACCACTTCACCCAGAACATTGCCTTTCTCTACGCCTATTATAGGTAAAAGTGAGCTGCCTCTTTCATTTGCTACTTTCTCTATATCTCTCAGGACTTTGTCGGCTTTGTTAAACATTTTCATCACGCATTACCTTGTCGATATTCTTTTTCATTTCATCTATAGAGCCGTTATTCTTCACGGTGAAGTCGGCGTAGGAAAATGTCTTGTCAAAATTGAAGATTTCGTTTTCACGTTTTTCCTGACGCTCAAATTCTTTGAAATCCTTTGGGTCGTTCTCCCGTCCGCGTTTCTTCAATCGATCAAACCTTTCCTTTGCGTCAGACTCTATCAGTATTAATTTTACTTGATCGCCAAATTCTCTTCTTGGTATCTCATAGTCTTCCGATCTTCTCATGGGCGTGAGGATTATTTTCTTCTCTCCGGATTTTTTTATTCTTTTCACGACTTCTTCCGCCAGGAATGTATTACCGTATTTCAGCCTGAGGTTTTGGAGGTTATCCCTTGTTACTTCA
Organism: archaeon; assembly: GCA_035289405.1. Lineage (GTDB taxonomy): Archaea > Aenigmatarchaeota > Aenigmatarchaeia > GW2011-AR5 > GW2011-AR5 > GW2011-AR5. The sequence continues at coordinate 22,851 of DATDXH010000021.1, forward strand.
AGGCCTTCTTTTTTGCATATCTCTCTTAGGATGCTGGCGTAATCTACTATCTTGTACCCGTATTTTTTCGATATGTACTCGGCGGCCGTGTCCTTTCCGGATCCTATCATGCCGGCTATGCACAGTATTGGCATGGTTCTCCTTTTAATATTGTGGATTTATAGTTATCAAGTAGCCTGTTTTTGGGCTACTACTTGTAACTATACGTGAAATCGGAAGTTTTATAGGGATTTCACGATAAAACTAATATTTATCAGCAACCACCGTTCTTAATGGTGGTAAATCAAAATATTACTGAACGGTGGTTGAGATACAAGGATACAAGGAAGAACCATGTTCTTCCTGTACAGGTGAAATTATGATTTCACCTTGTACCACAAATAATACTTTATCCTTGACCTCTACCATCTAAAGATAGGTGGTATACTTAGTATGACTCTCAAAGAACTTCTCAAGAAAAAACTCACCGAGAGCGAATTGTCGCTTATCCCAACCTCTTTCGACATAGTAGGTAGCAAAGAAAAGGCCGTTGCGATAATAGACATCCCAAAGGAGCTCGAAGGCAAGGAAAGCCTTATTGGAAAAGCGCTGATGAAGAAGCATAAGAATGTCAAGACGGTGCTGAAGAAATTATCGCCAATAAAAGGCGTACACAGGACTCGGGATTACGCGGTTATAACTGGCAACAAGAATACCGAAGTCACTCATGTGGAAAATGGATGCCGCTTTCTCTTAGACCCTCAGATTGCCTACTTCTCTACACGCGAGTCTACGGA